>DASWQQ010000001.1:0-3500 GCA_036403615.1 Candidatus Dormiibacterota bacterium
CAAACTCAGAATGACATGCTGATCTTCCCTGCCTCCGGCACCGGTGGCCTTGAGTGCGCCGTGGCGAACGTGGTGTCTCCCGGCGAACGGGTCCTGGCAGTAACCATGGGAGCCTTCGGCGATCGCTTCGCTGACCTTGCCACCGCCTTTGGCGCCGACGTGCTGCGCTACACGCTGCCCTGGGGAGAGGCGGCCGACCCGCAGGACCTGGACGACCTGCTGTCGCGCGAGCACGACATAGCGACCGTTCTGGTGACCCACAACGAGACCTCCACCGGTGTCACCAATCCGCTGAACCAGATCGCCGAGGTCGTCAAGGGCCGCGGCCGTCTCCTGGTCGTGGACGGAGTCAGTTCGATCGGCTCGATCGATCTCCCGGTGGACAAGTGGCAGGTGGACGTGGCCATCACGGCCTCACAGAAGGGCTGGATGCTTCCCCCGGGCGTCACGATGTTGAGCGTGAGCAAGAAGGCGTGGGAGCGGCAGGCACAGAGTCGCTCTCCTCGCTTCTATTTCGACTGGGAGCGAGCCCACAAGATGCAGCAGAAGGGGATGACCTTCACCACGCCGGCGGTCGGCATCCTGTTTGGTCTGCGCGAGGCGCTGCAGATGATGCGCGAGGAGGGCCTGCAGGCAATCTTCGACCGGCATCGCCGGATAGCCGGCGCCTTTCGCGCCGCCTCCACCAGCCTCGGTCTCAGGCTTCTCGCCCAGGACGAGGTTGCCTCGCCGACGGTGACGGCGGTCTACTTCCCCGATGCCCTCCAGGGTGAGAAGGCGGATGCCGTTCTCGCAAGCTGGCGTGAGCTGGGCCTGGTCGTAGGAGAGGGACAGGGCAAGCTGGCGGGGAAGATCTTCCGCATCGGGCACCTGGGCTCGGTTTTCGAGAGCGACGTCGTAGCGACCGTCCAGGCGCTGGAGAAGGGCCTGGAGAAGCACGGACATCCGGTGAAGAGCGGCGCCGCGCTGGCGGCGGCGCGGCAGGCGTTGCAGGGCTCGCAACCAAGCCTCGTCGCCTGACGACGTGCCCCGGGTCCTTGTAGCCGACCCGATCGCAGATGCGGGGGTCGAACGCCTCCGAAATCACGCCGAGGTCGATGTCCACCTGAAGCAAACTCCGAGCGAGCTGAAGGAGCGAATCGGCTCTTACGAAGCACTTGTGGTACGCAGCGAGACGCGGGTCGGCGCCGAGATCATCGAGGCCGGAACCAGGCTCAAGGTTGTGGGCCGGGCAGGCGCCGGCGTCGACAACATCGATGTTGCCAGTGCCACCCGGGCCGGCGTACTGGTGGTCAACGCGCCTTCGGGCAACACGATCGCGGCCGCCGAGCACACCATGGCGATGATGCTGGCGCTGGCAAGGCACGTACCGCAGGCTGACCAGGCGGTCAAGGCCGGCCGCTGGGAACGATCGCGCTTCCTCGGAACGGAGCTACGCGATAAAACCCTGGGAGTCGTCGGCCTGGGGAACATCGGGCTCGAGGTCACCCGTCGAGCGCAGGCGTTCGGGATGCACGTGATCGCCGCCGACCCGGTGGTTTCCGCCGAGAGGGCGGCACAGCTCAGCGTTCGCCTGACGTCGTTCGACGAGCTCATGGCGGAGTCCGATTTCGTCACGCTCCACGTTCCTCTGACACCGGCAACCCGCCACCTGGTGAACGCCAGGACCCTCGCTCAGGCCAGGACTGGACTGCGGCTTCTCAACGTGGCCCGCGGCGGCATCGTCGATGAATCGGCCCTGCACGATGCGTTGAAGTCGGGCAAGGTCGCCGGTGCCGCCCTCGACGTCTTCGAGAAGGAACCACCCGGAGATAACCCGCTCTTCGCCCTGCCCCAGGTGATCACGACCCCCCATCTAGGTGCCTCGACCGAGGAAGCGCAGATCAGTGTCGCGATCGAGATAGCCGACCAGGTGATCGCCGTGCTCGACGGCGGGCTGCCGCGCTTCGCGCTCAACGCCCCGGTTGTTCTCCCGGAAGAGATGGCCTTCCTTCGACCCTTCATCCCCGTTGCCGAGGGGATCGGCCGCTTCTACGCGCAGGTTGCCCGACGGCCCGCCCGACGCCTGCAACTCGACTACGTCGGTGCCATCGCCAGTTACGACTGCTCGGTGCTAACCGCAGCGGCACTCACCGCGTTTCTCAGCCGGTTCAGTGCCGAGCGGGTGAACCCGGTGAACGCCCGCGCCATCGCTACCGCACACGGCATCGAGGTGGTCGAACAACGGAGTCCGCGCCCCAGCGAGTTCGCCAACCTGATCATGCTGGAGGCAATCGGGGAGCAGGGTGAGACACGTGTCGGTGGAACTCTGCTTTTGAACGAGCCCCACATCGTTACCTTCAACGACTTCCGGATCGACCTGGTTCCTAGTGGTAGCTTCCTGATGAGCTGGCACACCGACCGACCCGGGGTTATCGGTGCCATCGGGACCTTGCTCGGTCAGAACAACATCAACATCGCCAGCATGCAGGTCGGCCGGGACCGCCCCCGTGGCGATGCGGTCATGATCCTTTCCGTCGACGAGCCTGTCCCCGACTCGATCCAGGCAAAGATCCGCGAGGTGCCCGGCATGACCGACGTCCAGTCGGTCACCCTCTAGCGCATTGGCAGAGGTTCGCCCTTTCCAGGGCATCGTGTACGACCCGTCGAAGGTGGAGATGGCGCAGGTCGTAGCGCCGCCTTACGACATCATCACCGCCGACGACCAGAAGCGCTACTACCGCCAGGATCCCCGCAACGTGGTGCGTCTGATTGCCGGCGAGGTTCGGCCTTCCGACGATGCCCAGGACAACAAGTACACGAGGGCGGCAGGCTTCTTCCAGCAATGGCTTCAGAACGGGACCCTGCGTCGCGAGGCGGCGCCGTGTGCCTACATCTATGAAGAGCGCTTCGTGGACCCGATTTCGGGCGAGCGGCGCCGGCGGGTCGGCATCCTCGGTGTCGTCGAGCTGGAGCCCTTTGGTACCGGTATCCTCGCTCACGAACGAACGCACGCGCGCGCCAAAGCCGACCGGCTCTCACTGACCCGAGCGGTCGACGCCAACCTCAGCCCGGTTTTTGCCCTCTTCCAGGATCCGCGGCGGATCGTTGCCGGGCTGCTCGAGCCGGTGATGCGTGAGCCACCGCGCCTGTCGGTGATGCTGCCCGGCGACGAAGAGCATCGGATCTGGGTGCTTCCCATCGGCAAGCGCCTGGCCGAGGTCGCCGCGGTCCTTCGCGAAAGCCGCCTGTTCATGGCCGATGGTCATCATCGATACGAGACGGCGCTCAACTATCGAAACCGCCAGCGCCAGGAGCATCCGGAGGCCCCTGTGAATGCCGCCTTCAACTTCGTCCTGATGTTGCTGGTGGACGCGGAGGACCCCGGCCTGGTGATCCTGCCGACCCACCGACTGCTGCGCGACCTGGAAAACTTCGACGGAAAGGAGTTTCTCAAGAGCCTTGCGGGAACAGGGGCAGTCACTCCGATCACGGATGGCGCCGGCTTGCTAACTGCCATG
>DASWQQ010000002.1:0-11559 GCA_036403615.1 Candidatus Dormiibacterota bacterium
GGTGGGCAGCACGTCAACAAGACCTCCTCGGCGGTGCGGATGACACACCTGCCGACCGGAATCATCGTCACCTGTCAGAACGAGCGATCCCAGATCAAGAATCGCGACATGGCCCTCAAGGTGCTTCGTTCTCGCCTCGTAGCGCTGCGCGAACAGCAGCGGTCGGAGCAGCGGCAGGAGTTGAAAGGCGAGCACCAGTCCAACGAGTGGGGAAGCCAGATCCGCAGCTATGTGCTGCACCCCTACACGCTGGTCAAGGACCACCGCACCGGCTTCGAAGTCGGCAATGTCCAGGCTGTCCTGGATGGTGCACTCGATCCGCTGATGGAGTCCTTCCTGCGCTGGGACGCCGGCCGGGACCCGAAGGCAGCCTAGCTCAGGCTGCCAGGCGGCGCGGCAGGGAGCCGGCGCGATCTTCGCCACGCACGGCGATCAAGGCGCAGGCGAAAACCAGGCCTGTGCCGATCAGGTAGGCCTGGGCCGCCAACCAGGTTACGGTCACCGGTATGAGGTTGAGGACGCCCGCCAGGTGCGGGAATGGCGCAAAAATCAGCGCGTAGTGAGCCGCCGGGCCAGCTGAAAAGCAGATCCAGGCTGCCAAAAGGCGGCGAACCTGGGTGCGCGACGCGGTGCCCTCGAAGACCGTCCGGATGAGCAGCACCATGGGGAAGATCAAGATCACCAGGTGAAAGCTCCAGGTGACCGAGCTGATCAGCGGCAGTGCCGCCAACGCGAGTCCGTACTCCATCGGCGATCGAGTGCCGCGCCGGACGGCATACACCACCGTCGCCAGCACGGCTCCCATAGCCGGCCAGTCGACCAGCCGACCACACCAACCAGCGCCCCCTCCGTGGTCGGCCGTTGAGGGATCGCAGAGGCGCGCGGCGAGGCCGGCCAGCGACTGGTTCTCGCGGTAGCCGCTGCCGACGGCAAGGTGCGGGAGCAGCTGGGTGAAATAGAAGATGTTGTGGGCCAGGCCGGTCACGGCGAGGCAGGCCAGGAGTCCAGCCGTCCCCGTCACCAGCGAGGCCACAACCAGGCGCCAGTCGCGGCGCCAGGCGAAGTAGGGAAGTAGGGCCACGGGAAAGACCTTGAAGAGCGCGGCCAGCCCGATCGCGAAACCGCCGATCGAATCCCGGTGACGGCGCCAGGCGGCAAAGGCAGCTGTCAGCAGCAGTAGCAGGAGGGCGTTCATCGCCCCCGTCCAGATGGTGTTGATCAGGGGAAAGAAGGTTGCGAGGACCGCCACCAGGGCAAGCACCTCGGCGCGCCTGGGCTGTCCGATCTGCCTGTAGATGATGAGCACGCTACCGACGACCGCAGCCTGGACCACCAGGATCCAGATCCGCACGGCGAGGTCGTTTGGAAGCCAGGTCAGCGGGATCAGGATGGCGGCGAAGACCGGCGGATAGAGGTAGCCACTGCTGAGCGACCAGTCCCAGGGAACGTGGGTCCGCACGAAGTCGCCATAGGGGTCGCCGCCGATCGCTATCTGCCTGGCGGCCCAGAGATAATCCTGGAAGTCGTCGGCTCGCGGTGTCGCCGATGCGAACACGGGCAGCAGCAAGAGAAAGCAGTAGGCCAGCAGGAAGGCACCGATCAGGCAGCTGACCGCGAGCGCCTTTGGGTCGGGCCATCCGATCAGTCGCCGCACGCGCATATAACCCGAGCAAGGGCAGGGCTCCCGCCCGCCGTTACACGGCCGTTACAAGACCCGGTACCAGCGGGATGACCCGGCCGACCTCCAGCTGGCGTACGTTGCGGAGCATCGGGTGGGCGTATTTCCTGAGCGCCGAGGATTCGGCGGCTTCCAGCCAGCCAAGCTGGGTTAGCGCGGCCATGACCGCCACCGCGGTCCAGGAGCCGTCCCCGCTCTCCAGCTTCACAGCCAGTCCAATACCGGAGCGGCGGTCGGCGCTGCAATGGGCCCCGGCGGCGCCGCCCTTCGCCAGCAGTCTGCCCCCGGTAACCTCCATCAGGGCGGTGTCGAAGCGGTCGGTGCCCCCGACCAGGTAGGGGTCGGCGGTCATGGCGTCGACCACGGCCCGGGCATAGTCGTCGCTGCTGGTTACCAGCGTGGCAAACGCGCGCGCCATGGAATGCAAGGGAATGGCGGCATTGGGGGCGCTGCAGCCGTCCGTCCCCCAGCGGACGTCGCCTCGGGGCACGCCGGTGAACTCCGCAACGGTCGCCTGTACCTGCTGCTGTACCGGATGATCGGGTTCCAGGTAGCGCTCGATCGGCGCTCCAACCGCTCGAGCCGCCGCCAGCATGCCGGCATGCTTGCCCGAGCAGTTGTTGAAGACGGCGATCGGCTCCGCCATCTCCCGGCGTGCCTGGCTCGCCGCCGGCTCGTAGTAAGGCCAGTGGGCACCACACTGAAGTGCCGATTCGTCCAGGCCGGCATGCCCGAGAAGATCCCGCACTATCGCCAGGTGCCGTGGCTCGCCATTATGGGAGGCCGACATCAGGGCGATATGCTCGGGCGTGAGCTCATAGCGAGGAACGATCTCGTTGCGCAGCCCGGCGATCGTCTGGAAGGGCTTGGCGCAGGATCGGAAAAAGGTCACGGTCTGTGGATCCCCCAGCTGTAGATGACTCCGGCCCGAAGCGTCAACCGCGGCCAGATGTCCCAGGTGGGTCGCCTCCCTGATCCCGGCCCGCTCGACGGCGATCAGGGGTACGGCTGCGTTCGGCACTGGCTGAGTATAGGCAGCGATCGCGCGCAGCTATTTCACCGACTGTGGCCTCAAGCAGCGAAGCGCCACGTCATGCCCTATACTTCCGCTGTCGACAGGCCGGCTCGGCCACGGCTCTCCGGAGCTTCGTTTCTCGGAATGGACTTGTTTACGTGCCAGCACCCACTGAAACACGAGCGACCCAAACGACATGGTCCGGGAGGCTTCGGATGGCTTCCGTAGTGCCGCCGCCCCCCCAGATCCTGCTGCAGGGTGTCCAGAAGCGCTATCCCAATGGGACCATCGCCCTGCGGGATGTTGACCTGGTCATCCCGAAGCAGGACTTCGTCTTCCTGGTTGGGCCGAGCGGTGCCGGTAAGTCGACGCTGGTCAGGCTACTGATCAGGGAAGAGAAGGCTACGGCCGGCAGCATCCGGATCGAAGGCCAGGAACTGGGCCGGCTCAAGCGCCGTCACCTTCCCTACCTGCGCCGCAAGATCGGCATGGTCTTCCAGGACTTCAAGCTCCTACCAAACCTGAGCGTCTTTCAAAACGTCGCCTTCGCCCTGAGGGTTACCGAGGGCGCGCTGCGCCACCTCAAGCCGAAAGTCGAAGAGGTGCTGAGCATCGTCGGGCTGGAAGGGAAGGAAGACAAGTTTCCAGACCAGCTCTCGGGTGGGGAGCAACAGCGGGTCGCGATCGCCCGTGCCCTGGTGCACGACCCCAAGATCTTTCTGGCCGACGAGCCCACCGGTAACCTGGACCCGGCTACCTCCTGGGAGATCATCCAGCTGCTGCTGCAGATCAATGCCCGCGGCACCACCGTCTTGATGGCGACTCACAACCGGGAGATCGTGGACGTGATGCGCCGCCGGGTGGTCGCTATCGAAGGCGGGCAGATAGTCAGAGACGAGGATGCGGGAGGGTACCATGCACCGGCTCTGGAATCGCATTAACTTCGCATTCAGCAGCGCCTGGCAGAATTTCTGGCGCAACGCCGCCGTGAGCGTGGCAAGCGTGTTGATCGTCTGGGTCGTCTTGCTGGCGCTGGGCAGTTTGCTCCTCGTGCTCCACTCGCTGGACCAGATCGTGGCGCTGGAAAAAACCAAGGCGAGCGCGATCTCCGTATACCTGGCCGACAACACCCCACTGAGCAGCGCCATGGAGTTCAAATTGCGGCTCGAAAGCGACCCTCGTGTCAGCGCTGTCACCTACGTCAGCAAGGACCAGGCCATGGCGCGCTTCCGGCAGCTGCCCGCGCTCGACCCGAGCGTGATCGACACGCTGGGCACCAACCCGCTTCCGGCCAGTCTTGACGTCACAGTCAAGGACATCCGCGACCTCGGCGCCATCGACCAGATGGTCCGGCAGTCGCCACTCGTCGACAAGTCGCCGCCGACCAACTACGAGCCGAGCGTCATCGACAAGATCATCCTCCTGGCTCGGGTCGCGGGGATCGCCGGCATCGCCCTGATCATCGGCCTGACCGGGCTATCGGTCTTCATCATCATGCTCACGATTCGAACCGCAATCTATCTCCGCCGTAAAGAGATCGAAGTGATGAAGCTCGTCGGGGCGACCGACTGGTTCGTGCGCTGGCCGTTCATCGTCGAGGGGTTGTTCGTAGGGGTTGTCGGTGCCGTAGTGGCAGTGGCCATTGTCGGGTTCGGCTACCGGCCGGCGGTTTCGAACCTGCAGAGTGTCCTGATCTTCATCCCGCTTTCCTTCGATCCGATTTACCTGCGCCTGGTGCTGGCTGCAATGCTGGTCTTCGGCTTGCTGCTGGGAAGCGTCGGAAGCTACCTGGGCGTTCGCCGGTTCCTCAAGCAGTGACCGTCTCGCGGCTTCGGCCGGGGATCGTGGTGCTGGTCCTCACTCTTTTGCTGGCAAGCTCGGTTGCAGACAGCGTCTTCGACAAGCAGCAACAGCTGCAGGGTCTGAACGGCCAGATCATCACGACCAAGACTCAGCTCAAGCAGCTGATCGACCAGGAAAACGCGATCAAGAGACAGATCGCTGCTCTCGACTCTCAGCTTCAGAGCATGGCCGTGCAGATCGAGCAGGAGAACGCCAAGCTGTTGGCGCTGGCGGCGCAGGTCGAGCAGGTGAAGCGTGACCTCACCGCCAAAGAGGCAGAGCTCGCCCAGCATATCTCCGACTACGGCAGGCGAATGCGGGCGATGTACAAGAGCGGCCAGGTCAGCGGCCTCGAACTCGTTCTCTCCGCCGCCAACTTTTCCGACCTGATGAACCGGGTCTTCTTCTTCAACGACATCGTGCAGGAGGACCGTCGCCAGGTCGAGGCGCTTCGCCGCGAGAGGGCTGCGATCGAGACCTTGAAGGCAGACCTCGACAGCAAACATCTCCAACAGCTGCAGGTAGTCAAGAACATTCAGGACCAGAAGGCACAGCTGCAAGCGATGCGAAGCCAGCGCGCCGCCGCCGAGCAGCAGGTTGCCGCCATCCAGGCGAAGTTTGCGCAGCAGCTGGCAGCCATGCAGGCCCAGCGCGCCGCGTTGCAGTCCCAGATCGCCTCCGTCATCGGCGAAAGTAAACGGGCAAGGTCCTCAGGTAAGTGGGCATGGCCGATCGCCGGCATGATCACGCAGGGCTTCGGCTGCACCAGCTATCCGTTCGAGCCCTACGACCCGACCTGCGCCACCCGACACTTTCATAGCGGTATCGATCTTGCCAACGATGCCGGGACGGCGGTCCACGCCGCTGACGGCGGCATCGTCCACAACTTCACTATGAACTGCTCCTGGGGCGGCCTCTGCGGCTACGGTCATTACGTGATCGTCGTCCACGCTGGGGGCTTCACGAGCCTCTACGGGCACCTTTCGGGCTACGCCGTACCGGACGGGAGACAGGTGGAGAAGGACACCGTCATTGGTTACGAGGGCAGTACCGGCGCCTCCACCGGGCCCCATCTCCACTTCGAGATCGACCTCGCGGGCATGCCCGTCGATCCGCTCGCCTACCTTCCCGTTGGCTGAGTGATAATCGCCTGATGCCCCGGGCGCGCCGTACTATCACGCTGATCGCCGTCGCGGTGGCGGCCTTCTACCTGGGCAGCCTGACGCAGTTCCAGTGGGGAGGCTTCGCGCCTGCATGGGTAAAGACCGCGCTCTTCTACCAGGCACCAAAGACCGACCTCGACTACGCCGGTCTGAGCGAGGTCGTCAAGACGATCCACGACCATTACATCGATCCCAACACCAATGGCGTGAAGCTGACGGAAGGCGCGGCTTCGGGCATGGTGAGTTCGCTCGGAGACCAGTTCTCCAGGTATCTGACGCCCGAGCAATACAAGGCGAACCAGACCTTTCTCAGCGGGACTTTTGCCGGCATCGGGGCATCGGTGCTGCAAAAGGGCGATCAGATCCAGCTCGCCAGCATCATGCCCAGCACGCCCGCTGATAGAGCCGGGCTGAAGGCCGGCGATGTGATCCTCGCAGTCGACGGGCAGAGTACGAAGGGATGGACCGCAGACGATGCCGTCAACCATATCCGGGGGAAGGCTGGGACCCACGTCAAGCTCCAGTTGAATCGAGGTGGTCAAACCCTGGAAATCGATCTCGTGCGCGAGATCATCACCGTCCCCAGCGTTGCCACCCACGTTTTCAACAACCGGGTGCTGTATGTGCGGGTCTTCGAGTTCGGCGACCGCACCGCGAGTGAATTCGACCAGGCGCTCAAGGACAACCTGAAGGGTTCGGTCAACCTGGTGATTCTCGACCTGCGCGGCAACCCGGGTGGATTTGTGGACGCCGCCAACGACATCATCAGCGAGTTCGTGCAGAGCGGCTCCAGCACCATCCTCGTCTCGCGCGGAGGTAAGGAGGAGGTCAAGACTGTGAGCGGAAGGGGCCGTGCCTTCAACAACCGTTTGGTCGTCCTTTTGAATGAAAACTCGGCCAGTGCGGCCGAGATCACGGCGGGTGCCATCAAGGACCACGGACGGGGCACGCTCGTCGGTGTCAAATCCTTCGGCAAGGGTTCTGTCCAGGAGGACTTTCCACTTCGAGATGGTGACCTGCACCTGACCATTGCCCACTGGCTGACGCCGAACCGTCATTCGATCGACAAGTCAGGGATCACGCCGGACCGCGTCGTGACGCTGGCCAAGGCGACGGATGAGTACGCGATCGACCAGAACCCGAACAGCTTCGCGCAGGACGCCCAGCTGAGCGCCGCGCTGACCTTGATCCAGGCTTAGGCGAGGTAGCCGCCTGATCCGCGCTCGCTACAATCAGGTGCTGTATGGCCGATGAGGCATTCGACGTAGCCGTCATCGGTGGTGGCTCCGCCGGGTATGTCGGCGCCATTCGCGGAGCTCAGCTCGGCCTCAAGGTCGCCGTCATCGAAGAAGAGAAGCTCGGCGGCACCTGCCTGCACCGCGGCTGCATCCCGACCAAGTCCTTTCTTCATTCCTCCGAGCTTGCGCACCAGATTCACGCCATGGGCCCACTCGGCCTCAAAGCTGAAGGCCTCCAGGTCGACTGGCCGACCGTACTCAAGCGCAAGGAGGCGGTCGTCAATCAGCTCTGGCGCGGCGTCGAGTTCCTGATGAAGAAGAACAAGATCACGGTCTTCAAGGGCCACGGCACAATTGAATCGGCCGGCAAGGTGGTCGTCCGGGAGAGCGGGCAGACGATCAACGCGAAGAATTTGCTGGTGGCGACCGGATCGCGCCCGAAGTCGCTGCCCGGACTGGAGATGGACGGTGACCGAGTCATCAACAGTGACCACGCCGTCAGCCTCGACCGGATGCCACAATCGATCGTGATCGTGGGCGCAGGGGCGGTCGGCACCGAATTCGCCTGCGTTTACAACGGTTATGGAGCGGACGTGACCCTTGTCGAATTTCTCCCCACCATCCTGCCCCTGGAAGACGGGGACGTCGGCCAGCAACTGGCCAAAGTCCTGGGCAAACGGGGAATCAAGGTCCTGACCGGGGCGCAGCTGCAGCCGGAGACCCTCAAGAGGAGCGGCGGAAAGGTGAGCGTCTCGGTTAGGATCTCGGATCAAACCCAGACGATCGAGGGCGAGCGACTGCTGGTCGCCGTCGGCCGGGAAGGCCTGGTCAAGGACTTTGGCCTGGAAAAGCTCGGCATCCAGATGGAAAAGGGCTATATCAAGACCGACGAGCACTACCGGACCAGCCAGCCGAACGTTTACGCCGCCGGAGATGTGATCGGAAATTACCTCCTGGCACATGTCGCCTACTACGAAGGCGAGCATGTCATGGAACAGATAGCGGGAAAGAATCCCAAACCGCTCGATTACAACAGGGTGCCGCGCGCCACCTACAGCTATCCGCAGGTTGCCAGCCTGGGGCTCTCGGAGAAGCAGGCGCGTGACCAGGGTCTGAAGGTCAAAGTTGGCAAGTTCCCGCTCGCGGGAAACGCCAAATCGGTGATCCTGGGGGAAACCGAGGGCTTCGTCAAGATCATCAGTGACGAGGAATCAGGAGACCTGCTTGGCGTCTTCATCATCGGGCCGTCGGCGACCGAATTGATCTCCGAAACGGCGCTCGCCAAGCTGCTTGAATCGACACCCTGGGAGATCGGGGCCAGCATCCACCCCCATCCGACCGTTTCCGAGTCCCTCAAGGAGGCAGCGCTCGCCGTCGATGGCGTGGCGATCCACATTTAGGATGGCAACCACCACTCAGCAGGTGCAGGCGAAAGGCGGCAAGGACCGCCATCGGGCACTCGGGCTGAGCGATGACCAGGCACTGCGGATGTACGAGGTGATGCGCCTCGCGCGCGCCGTCGACGAGCGGATGTGGCTTATCAACCGGCAGGGCCGAGCTCCCTTCGTCATCTCCTGCCAGGGACAGGAGGGGGCGCAGGTCGGGGTTGCCGCGGCCCTCAAGCCGGGTCATGACTGGGTGGCACCCTACTACCGCGACGCGGGGGTCGTGCTCTGGTTTGGGATGACGGCACGTGACCAGATGCTGTCATTCTTCGCCCGCCGCGAAGACCCGAACAGCGGCGGCAGGCAGATGCCCGGACACTACGGCAGTAAGCGCCTTCACATCGTCACTGGCGGAAGTCCCGTCAGCACCCAACTGTTGCACGCGGCGGGTGTGGCGCTCGCGTCCAGACAACGAAAAGAAGACGCCGTCACCGCCACTTTCTTCGGTGAAGGCGGCGCGAGCCAGGGTGATGCCCACGAGGCGATGAACTTCGCCGGGATCCACAAGCTCGCAGTGCTTTTCGTCTGCGAGAACAATGGCTACGCCATTTCGGTTCCTCAGACACACCAGATGGCGATCGAGAATGTCGCCGACCGGGCGGCGGGCTACGGCTTCCCCGGGGTGGTTGTGGACGGCAACGATGTACTCGCCTGTTACGAGGTGGCCAAAGAGGCCGTCGCGCGGGCCCGGCGCGGGGAGGGGCCGACGCTGATCGAGGCCAAGACCTATCGCATGACGGCGCATTCCAGTGACGACGACGACAAGCGCTATCGCACGGCCGAGGAAGTCGCGCTCTGGAGGGCCAAAGACCCGATCCAGGCGTACGCCAGGTACCTGAGCGAGGCCGGGGTCCTCAAGGACGAGGCCGAGTCGGCGATCACGGAGCGAGTGACCCAGCAGGTGGACGAGGCGACCGAGTACGCGGAGCAGGCGCCCGATCCGACCGCCGATGATCTCCTGAAGTTCGTCTACAAGAAGGACGTGACCGCCTGATGCCGAGCAAAACCGTCATCGAGGCGATTCGTGAGGCAATGGACGAGGAGATGCAACGCGATCCATCCGTATTCATCATCGGGGAGGACGTCGGGGTTCGCGGCGGGGTCTTCCTGGCAACGGACGGCCTCTACAAGAAGTACGGGGAGTACCGCGTCATCGACTCGCCCCTGGCAGAGTCCTGCATCGTCGGCGTTGCCATCGGCGCCGCGGTCAACGGCATGCGTCCGATCGCCGAGATCCAGTTTGCCGACTTCATCGCCCCGGCCATGAACCAGATCATCGAGGAAGCCGCTCGCTTCTGTTACCGGACGGCTGGCGACTTCAATCTGCCGATGGTGATCCGGGCGCCCTGGGGCGGCGGCGTGCATGGCGCGCTCTACCACTCGCAGAGCATCGAGGCGACTTTCGCCCACATTCCCGGCCTCAAGGTTGTGGTCCCCAGCACGCCAGCCGACGCAAAAGGGCTGCTTAAGGCAGCCGTCCGGGATCCCGACCCGGTGCTCTACCTGGAGCACAAGCGGACCTACCGCTTGGTCCGGGGCGAGGTTCCGCAGGGAGATGGGATCGTACCGATCGGCAAGGCCGAGGTGAAGCGCGCCGGAACCGACCTGAGCCTGATTGCCTATGGCCTGATGCTCAACCACTGCCTGGAGGTCGCCACCAAACTGGCGGAGGAGGGCATCTCAGCCGAGGTTCTCGACCTGCGCACCATCAAGCCGATGGACGAGAAGGCGGTGATAGACACCACAAAGAAGACAGGCAAGGTGCTGGTCGTGCACGAAGACAATCGTTTCGGCGGGATAGCGGCCGAGGTGATCGCAATCATCATGGAGAACGCCTTCGATTCGCTCGATGCGCCAGTGATGCGTTTGACGGCTCCCGACGCCCCGGCGATGCCCTTCAATCACACGCTGGAGGAAGCGTTCATGCCCAATGTCGACAAGATCCTGGCAAAGGCGCGCGAGCTCGCAAGGCTCTGATGGCGTCAGTGAAAATGCCCCAGCTCGGGGAGTCGATAACCGAGGGCACTATCGCCAAGTGGTTGAAGAAGCCGGGGGATCAGGTAAAGAAGTACGAGGCGCTGGTCGAGGTGATCACCGACAAGGTGAATGCAGAGGTTCCAGCGCCACTTGCCGGCATCCTCCGTGAGATCAAGGTTAAAGAGGGAACGACGGTGACGGTGGGGACGGAGATAGCTGTCATCGAGGAGTCCGCGGCCACTCCGGCAGCTACGAAGCCGGCGCCGGCTGAGCCCCCGGCAGCCGAAGTCTCCGCCCCCTCCGCCAATGGAGGCTCGCAGGAGGGGAGAGCCCGGCTCTCACCTGCCGTCAGGGCTCTGATCGAGCAGCATGGCATTTCCGATTCCGAACTCGGGCGGATCAGCGGGTCGGGTGGCGGCGGCCGGATCTCGAAGAAAGATGTCGAGGAGTTCGTGGCCACCCGCGGCCAGAAGGCGCCCTCGGCGGCAGGAGTCGAGGCGCCGACCCAGAGGACGTCAGGACCGGATGGACAGCCCCAACCGCTGAGCCCGATGCGACGCGCCATCGCGACCAACATGGTGAAGAGCAAGCAGACGATCCCCCACGCCTGGACTGTGGCTGAGGTGGACATGACCAAAGTCGTGCGCTTTCGGCAGCAGGCGCGCGCCGGCTTCAAGGAACGGGAAGGGATCGACCTGACTTACGTTCCCATCATCATCAAGGGTGTCGTCGAGGGTCTCAAGGCGGTCCCGATCCTGAATGCAAGCTGGAGCGAGGCGGGGGTTACCCAGCACCGGGACATAAACATCGGCATCGCGGTCTCGATCGACGACGGGCTGATCGTTCCAGTCATCCGGGGCGCCGACCGGATGTCGATCTCGGGCCTGGCAAAGGCCACCGACGACCTGGCGCGGCGAGCGCGCGCCGGCAAGCTCACCCTTGACGACGTCCAGGGCGCAACCTTCACGGTCAACAACCCCGGCACCTTCGGAACCATCCTCTCTTACTCGATCATCGCGCCGCCCCAGGCCGCCATCCTCGCAATGGATGCGATCGTGAAGCGCCCGGTGGTGGTCGAGGGGGATGCGATCGCGGTGCGCTCGATGATGAACCTCTGCCTCAGCTTCGATCACCGGGTGCTCGATGGCGTCTCGGCGGCGCGCTTCCTGCAGGGGGTGCGCCGCTGGCTGGAGGGCTTCTC
>DASWQQ010000003.1:0-22108 GCA_036403615.1 Candidatus Dormiibacterota bacterium
TCCGCGAGTTCGCCGTCGACGTCATCAAGCTCGACCGCAGTTTCGTCAGCGGCATCGGCACCGGGCTGGCAGACGCCGCCATCCTTCGGGCCGTGATTGGACTCGGTAACACGCTCGGACTTCTGACCATCGGCGAGGGCATCGAGCGACCCGAACAGCTCGCGGCCCTGAACACCATGGGATGCCACGCCGGGCAGGGCTTCCACCTCTCCCGGCCGCTTCCGGCCGACGCGCTCGAGGCTCTCCTCTCGAGTTGCATCGAGTCCGGGACCGGCCGCCAGCTCCCGCCCGCCTGGAAGCTGACCGCCTGATCGAGCTTGGTAGATTGGCGCATGCGCGCCTTTCACCTGGTCGCGCCCCTGGCGCTGCTGCTCGCGTCCTGCACCAACGGTCCGCCGCCACCGCCTTCGCCGGCCGCCGACCTACCGGCGCCGGTCATCATCAGCGACCCACTTGCGCTTCCGGACGGCTGCACCAGCCCGAAACCGCCCTATCATCCTGGCGAGCCCTCCCTGGCCGTCGATCCCTCAAACGCGCGCTTGCTGGTCGCCGCGTGGCAGCAACTCGGATCACCGGTGGGCCCGGGCAACGTCGTCGCCGTGAGCCATGACGGCGGAAGCAGCTGGGCTCGGACGGTTCTTCCGGGGCTCACGGCGTGCAGCGGCGGCGCCTACGTTTCCGCCACCGATCCCTGGGTCTCGATCGGCCCGGACCACGTCGTCTATGTCGCATCGCTGATGACGCGGCCCAGCGGTGGCGGGGTGACAGTCCACGACGTCGTGGTCAGCGCTTCCCGCGACGGCGGGAGTAACTGGCAGCAGCCCACCGTGGTCGAGACGCAACCGGCGCCCCCGACCATGCCGGACAAGGAGGCGGTACTCGCCGACCCGCGGCGTCCGGGTTCCGCCTACCTGGTCTGGGTCGAGTACGGGGTCAGCGCTAACCCGGACCCATCCGTTGACCGGGTCTTCTTTTCGCGTACCGTCGATGCGGGGGTCACCTGGTCAGCGCCGGCTCCGATTTATGGCGGTGGCGATGAGGCCCAACAGAATCAGTTGCTGATGACGGCGGACGGCACCCTGCTAGATGTCTTCGTCGAGGGGGCATCACTGCCAGGCGGACCAAATCCCCCCGCGGTGCCGGTAACTATTCGGCTGATTCGTTCCAGGGACCAGGGCCAGACGTGGTCGGCGCCGATCGATGCTGCCCGATTCATGTACACCAACGCCGTCGACCCCGGCAACGGAGGCCAGCTTCGTTTCTTCGGACAGGACATCACTGCGGCCGCCGCCGGCAACGCCGTCTACGTCAGCTGGTTCGTCAACTACCCCGGCCGGGAGTCCAGCATCTGGGTGGCGCGCTCCGAGGACCGCGGGCTGCACTGGTCGCCGGCGCGCGCCGTCGTCCGCGAAAAGCCCGAGGCATTCCTGCCCACGCTGGCGGTCGCGGGTGATGCGACGGTGGGGATGCTCTGGTTTGACTTTCGTAAATTCACGGCAGGCAGCTCGAGGCTGGACACCGACACCTGGTTCAGCACCTCGAAAGATCGCGGCACCCACTGGACCACCCGGCACGTGAGCGGACCTTTCAACCTGCGTTCGGCGCCCAGCGCACGCTTCGGACCATTCATCGGCGACTACATGGGACTGGTCGGCCTCCCGGACGGCTTCGCCGCAGCTTTTGTGCAAGCGAAGCCGCTTGCTCGCAACGGCCCCACCGATGTCTTCTTCCTGAAGATCTCCCGCTAAAAGTCCTACCCGTAGGTCGCCCCAGACCTCCGCGGCCCGATGCGACCTACGACTGCGGGCGCCTACCGAAGAAGTTGGTACCGAGTGCGCTCATGACGAGCCGTCCGTCCTGGTTGCGCACCTCACCGCGCCAACGCACGATACCCATGGTTGGCCGGCTGTTGGATGCCCGTGCCTCGATTACCTCGATCTGTGCCGAGAGGGTGTCGCCTGGTCTCACGGGCGCGGGCCAGCGCAGGTCTTCCATCCCCGGGGAACCCATGCTGCTGGTGCCGGCGATCAGATTGGTTACCAGCAGGCGCATGAAGAGCGCGCCGGTGTGCCAGCCGCTTGCGATCAGGCCGCCATAGATGGTGAAGCCGGCGGCGTTGGGGTCGATATGCATCGGCTGCGGATCGTACTGGCGGGCGAAGGCGATGATCTCATCCTGGTCGACCGTCAGGCTGCCCAGCACGATGACCTCGCCGGCGCGAAAGTCTTCGAAGTAGCGGGTCAGTTCTTCTGTTCCTGTTCGAGCTGATTGAGATGTATCTCGAGATGGGCGCAGAGGGGGAGGGTGGCGATCTCCTGCGCGCTCATGGCTATACCGCCCAGAAGCGTGGCGCGCCGTGCCAGGTCGAGGGCGTTGGCGCCGTGAAGGTAGGCGATCGTCCGCCGGTGTTCACGTTGTGCCATCTCGAGCAGGGTCGTGGCCGGACGTGAGAGGAGCGGCTCGGCGGCGACATCACGGGCCTGGGCTGCTCCAAGTAGATCTGCTTCTGTCAGTTTGCCGGAGCCTACCTGCGAGGTCAGCACGCCGTAAAACTTCGAAAGCACGACGATATGCGCCAGAATCTCCTGCCCTGACCAGCGATCGCCATCGCCGGTGCTGATGCCCCTCTCCACCAGTGCCTTCAGCCGCGCTGAGTCTGCCTCGAGCCGGTCGGCGAGACGCAGGCGCTCATGTTCGAGCGTCTCTTCGAGAAACCCCCGAACATTCACCTCGGTGAAGTCCGGGCTCTCGATTTTCACGCCATCAGTTTAGTCAGTCGTTTCAGGCAGGCGACGCTACCGAAAGCGGTTCGGCGACCTCCTCGAGGGGTTTGCGCTCCGCTGCGACGCCGATGAAAATCTCAGCGCCCGCAGCCATCAGCATCAGGGCGGCCCCGGCATAGTACCCGAGCGACAGGATGTTTTTGTCATGTGTCCCGATCAAGATGCCGAAGAGCCAGGGAGCGAAGAGACCACCGGCTGCCGTGCCGATAGCGTAGAAGAACGCGATTGCCATCGCGCGCATCTCCATCGGGAAGACCTCGCTGACGGTGAGGTAGGCGGAGCTGGCACTGGCCGAGGCGAAGAAGAAGATCACGCTCCAGGCGATCGTCTGCGTAGTGGCGGTGAGCGCGCCCTGCGCGAAGAGGAACGCCGTGGCGGCCAGCAGCAGCCCGGAGATCGTGTACGTGATCGCGATCATGGCGCGCCGGCCGATGGTGTCGAAGAGGCGCCCGATCGTGAGTGGGCCGAGAAAGTTGCCGAGAGCGAACGGGAGGATGTAGAGGCCGACGCTACCGCTGGGGACCTTATAGAACTGCGAAAGCACCAGTGCATAGGTGAAGAAGATCGCGTTGTACATGAATGCCTGGCTGATCATCAAGGCCATGCCCAGTGATGCGCGCTTCCGGTACTTGTTCCACATCACGTCGGCGATCCGGCCGAAGCCGATGCTTCCACGCTGCTGAATCTTGATCGAGCCTTCGGCCTTCGGCAGTTTTTCGACGCCGCCCTCGCCCGCGACTTCAGCTTCAATCGATTTGACCACACGCTCCGCTTCTTCCATCTTGCCGTGGGTCATCAGCCAGCGTGGGCTCTCCGGAAGGATCCGGCGAACCATCAGGATGGCGAGACCAAGGAATGCACCCAGGCCAAAGCAGAGCCTCCAGCCGATGGAGTGGGAGAGGAGGGAGGGGTTGAGCAGGACGAGCGTTGATGCAGCGCCGATGGCAGTGCCGATCCACCAGCTGCCGTTGATCGCCAGGTCGGCCCAGCCGCGAACCCGGGCCGGAATCAGCTCATCGATTGCGGAATTGATCGCCGCATACTCGCCGCCGATCCCAGCTCCGGTCAGGAAACGGAAGGCCACGAACGACCAGAAACTCCACGAGAAGGCCGTCAGTACAGTCGAGACCAGATAGAGGCCGAGCGTGATCATGAAGAGCCGTTTCCGGCCCAGCCGGTCGGTCAGGTAGCCGAAGAAAAGGGCTCCAAGGATCCCGCCCAGCAGGTAGAGCGTGGCGGCGAAGCCGATCTGCGATTCGGTCAACGAAAGCGTCCCCTTTTCCGTCAGGACACTGGCGAGCGCTCCGACTATCGTGACCTCCAGCCCATCGAGGATCCAGGTGATGCCGAGGCCGGCCACGATCAGCCAGTGCCATCGACTCCAGGGCAGGCGATCCATGCGGGCTGGAATGTTGGTTTCTACTGCTTCCTCGATGGCGGTGGCACTGGTGGCCATTCCCGGTCTCCCTCCCTGAGAGGTTGCTGACAGCGACGCTATCACTCTAAATAGATGAGCTCCCGTTGGGCAAGCGTCTGAATCTGCGCCTGCTCGAACTGGCTCCTGTAGCCTGTCTGTCGATGGACCGGAGAGGCACGCCGACCCGCCAGCGCGTTGCGCCGCATGGCGCCTGGCGCTCCCCGATAAGTGCTGACCTGATCGTCGCCGGCACCGTCGGTCTGGGCCAGCTAAGCCTCGACGGTGATGACCTCTATTGGGTCGAGCAGCGGCCAACCGAGGAAGGCCGTTACGTCATCGTCCGGCGCGGACCGGGAGATGAAGCCTCGGACGTGACACCAGCCGGGTTCAACGCGCGAAGCAGGGTCCACGAGTACGGCGGAGGCGCCTATGCCGTTGCCGGCGGCACAGTCTGGTTCTCCAACGACTCCGACCAGCGGCTCTACCGCCAGGAATCTGGGGCAGCTCCCAGGCCGATAACTCCGGCGGCGAGGATGCGCTATGCCGACGCCGTCATCGACGCCGCCAGGCAAAGACTGCTTTGCATCCGCGAAGACCACACGACGGCTGCCCGTCAGGCGGTCAACTCGCTGGTCGCGATCGATCTCAAGGGGGAGAAACAGGCGAGCATCCTGGCCCAGGGGAACGATTTCTACTCCAGCCCACGTCTCAGTCCCTCCGGCTCCCACCTGGCCTGGCTTAGCTGGAACCATCCCAACATGCCCTGGGATGGGACAGAGCTCTGGGTCGCGGAGGTCGACGAGGGCGGCGGATTGCGTGCCCAGCGCAAGGTCGCGGGCGGCGCGGACGAATCGATCTTTCAGCCCGAGTGGTCCCCGGGGGGCGTCCTCTATTTCACCTCGGACCGTAACAACTGGTGGAATTTGTATCGCTGGCGCCGCCAGGGCGTCGAGCCGGTGCTCGAGATCAATGCCGAGCTCGGCACCCCCCAGTGGCTCTTCGGGATGTCGACCTATGCCTTCGATTCGGAGGCGCGCATCGTCTGCCAGGTGCGCTCGGGTGGCGTCTCGCGTCTGGCGACGATCGATACCGAAAGCGGGCGCCTCAACGCTATCGAGACGGAGTACACGGCCTTCGCCCCGTCGATTCGTGTTTCCTCCGGTAAGGCGATCACGATCGCCGGCGGGCCAACTGAGCCTTTACAGTTGATCGCCGTCGACACTGGCAGCGGGAGGGTCGAAGTCATCCGCCGGTCGAGCGAGCTTCCGGTCGACCCCGGCTACCTTTCAGTTCCGGAGACGCTCGAATTTCCCACCGAGGGCGGCAAGACCTCGTTTGCCTTCTACTATCCACCACGCAACCCGGACTTTTCAGCACCGGAGGCAGAACTGCCGCCCCTGATCGTCATGGCGCATGGTGGTCCGACCGGCGCGGTGAGCAATGCGCTTGACCTCGAAGACCAGTACTGGACCAGCCGCGGCTTCGGATACCTGGTCGTGAACTACGGGGGAAGCTCCGGCTTCGGTCGCGAGTACCGCCAGCGCCTCAATCACCAATGGGGTGTCGTCGATGTGGACGACTGTGTCAACGCCGCGCGTTACCTGGTTGACCGTGACCGGGTCGATCCGAAACGGGTCGCTATCACGGGTGGGAGTGCCGGAGGCTACACGGTGCTCAGAGCCCTGACCTCCACGGACTTTTTCAAGGCAGGTGCCAGCCATTTCGGTATCAGCGACCTGGAGGTCTTTCACCAGGACACGCATAAGTTCGAGAGCATGTACGACCACAACCTGGTGGGACCCTGGCCCGAGGCACGCGACGTCTATCGCGAACGCTCGGCAATCCACTCGGTGGACAGGATCACCGCCCCCGTCATCCTCTTCCAGGGATTGGAGGACAAAATCGTCCCCCCGAACCAGGCGGAGCTGATCTTCGAGGCGCTCAAACGCAAGCATCTGCCCGTCGCCTATGTGGCCTTCGAGGGTGAGCAGCACGGCTTTCGAATTGCCAGGAACATCAAGCGATCGATCGAGGGCGAGCTCTACTTCTACTCGCGGGTTTTTGGCTTCGAGTTGCCCGACCCGGTCGAACCGGTCGAGATCGAGAACCTAGCGGCCGGCTGAGCGGCGCGCCTCCTCGAAGCTGAGGCCTCGCTGCCAGTAGGCTTCGAAAGCGGTCTTCAACACGGTGGCGAGGGCCGGGTGTTCTACCACCATCATGGTCAGGTCGGCACGGCCGGCCACCGGGTCCTGCATACCAAACATGACGATCGCCTCATCGATGATGACGAGCTTGAGAGGCAGCGAGCTGGCGAACCGCGCTTCCTCGCCCTCCTCGATGAAACGCCGCACCGCCGCAGTGTCGGTCTCGTCCTCGAAGAGGCTGAGCTCGTACAGGCTCCTGACGGCATGGCGCCGGGCAACGCGGAGCCCCTCGAGGTTCTCCTGCGGTGGCCTGGCATAGGGCGGTTTGGTGAAAATCAAGAGCTCGCGTTTGACCAAAGCCTGCAGCTCGCTGAAACGGGCGTTGATGGCTGTGGTCGACCGGAGTACCTCGATGTACTGCAGGGGATCACTCTGCTCCCGGCCGGCTCGATAAGCGGGCGTCAACTGATCGATCAGGCTGCTGGCCTCGCGCTCCATCTCCGCCAGTTGAGTCCGGCGCGCCAGCAACAGGCGTCCGAAGGCCTCGGTCGGCTCGGCGGCGGCGTAGCGCACCACCGAACCGGGGTGAGTGCTGCAGAGGCCTTTTTGAACCAACTGGTCGAGAACGTCATAGATTCGCTGGCGGGGGAGCCTCGCAAGCCGTGCCACCTCGGCCGCTGTGCAGGAACCGCGGCTGAGAAGGACGAGGAAGGCGCGAGCCTCGTACCCGGTCAGGCCGAGCTGGGTCAGGCGCGGGACAAGGGCATCCATGGATGATCAAGCCTAGACATCACGGACAGTGGTGTCAAGTGAATTATGAGTGCAACATATGCGGATAAGTTGACCCCGGGCGCGAAGCTATGGTTACATCAGTAATATCGCTACCACGCCTCGTGGTGGCACCCCGGCCGGGGAGGCCGGTGGTGGGATCGGTGAACCACGGACACTAAGGAGGGTCAGATGAATTTCCCATCGAGATTGCGTTTCTCCCGGCTGCTGGTTGCCTGCGTGGCGGCCGCCGCTACCGCCCTGCTGGCCACCTCGACTGCCTTCGGGGATACAGCCCAGCCATTGAACGTCAATGGCAAACACGTGCTCTGGGGCATCGGCTCGACTGGAACTCCATCGGCCAATAACTTGATCTACCACGGCGGCCTGGTGGAGACCACCCCGGCGACATACATCGTTTACTGGGGTCCCGCCTGGCAGAATGGCTTTTCCTCCCAGGCCGGCGGCTTCACCTACAGCAATAAGACGGCGATGAATTACATCAACACCTTCGCTGCCAACCTGGGCGGCTCGCCCTACAGCGGCGTCCAGACACAGTACTGCCAGAACATCGACCCCGGCACCACCTGCGCCGGCCAGCCCTATGCGCAGTACATCACCAATCCGAAGAGCCAGCTCAAAGGCGTCTGGATCGATCCAACTCCGGTGCCCGCCACCATCGCCAGCACGGCGCTGGCCACCAATCAGGTCAACGACCCGATCGCGGCCGAAGCAGTCAAGGCCGCCCAGCATTTCGGCTACAACATCAACGCGACCTACTTCATCATGACCGAGCCCGGTCACCAGGCGACCGCCTACGGCACCGTCTACTGCGCCTATCACTCGGAGACCTCGCATACCACCGGCCACGGCGTCCGCTACGCCTTCATGCCCTACGTACCGGAGCAGGGCGCCGGCTGTGGCCAGAACTCGGTCAACAAGACCAACAACGCCTTCGGTGCCGGCTATTTTGACGGCTACGGCATTGTCTTCGGCCATGAATGGGCTGAGGCGATCACCGACCCGGACAACTTCAACGGCACGCAGGACGGCTGGAACGACGTCCAGACGAGTGAAAATGGCGACAAGTGCGCCTGGACGGGACTGCAAAACATAACGCTCGGAGGCCACAGCTTCGCCGTCCAGCCACTCTGGAGCAACGAAGCGAACGGCGGTCAGGGCGCCTGCGCGGTCAGCCGCTAGGAGTCAACCCCCGCAACCATGAGAGAGGCCGCTTCGGCGGCCTCTCTCGCTTGACAGGCCTGGACCCGCCTTGCTATATCGATGATGTCGGGATAGCCCTCGTGCTTGGCTGGCGTCTGCCCGCCGGGGAGGCTGAATGAACTCGCGGGGTCGCCGATCTTTGCGATTCGCCGTTGCTCTCCCGATTCTGGCGATGGCCATGCTGGCCGCTGTTCCTGGTGCGTCAGCAGCCATGGTCAACCCCGGACCTGGCTACCTAACTGTCTCGCAGAACGGCTATGCATTCCGGAACTTCCAGCTGGGAACGCTTCCAGCGGAGCGCTGCCCCAGCACAATCAGTCCCTGCCAGAACCTGGCCTCCGAGCCGGCGATTCGAAGTGACCCGGCGGGAACCTTCTACGGCTCGTCGGAGAATGGCCTGATCTTCGGAACCGAGGCGTGGAAGTCGACCGATCGCGGCCTCCACTACACGCACCTCCTGTCGCCGAACCAGATCTCCGGTACCAGCGGAGCCGTCGGTCCAGGGCTTTCACCGGCCGGTGGCGACACCGACCTCTCAACCGCATCGCGTCGCAACTCGGCCGGCCTTTACAACGTCTACGTGGCCAGCCTCCAGGGAGTAGATATTGCGGTCAGTACTTCGGCGGATGCTGGCCAGACCTGGCTCGTCAATCACGCCGCCTCCAAGTTCCCAATTGACGATCGGGAGTGGATCGCGGCAGACGGCGCGAGCAAGGTGTGCATCAGCTACGTTTCGCACGCGGGCTTCGTGCTGCCACAACTGGGCCTCCACGTGGAGTGCAGTTACGATGCGGGCGCGACCTTCTCTCAGCTTTCCGATGCGATCAATCCGCTAAACATCGACTCTCGGCTCGGCTTCAAGATCGGCAACCTGACGATCGACCGCCACAGCGACCTGAGGGACCCGGCTCGACTCAACGACATCCTTTACGCAACTTACTCGGGTGGGACCGCCGGCGACGTCACCAACCCGAGTGCCAACAATCACGTGGTCTGGATGGCCGTGTCGCGGGATGGCGGTCGGACCTTCAATGACTACCAGGTCTACAACAACCCGGATTCCACCGCCGACTACGGGCACCAGTTCACGAATGTGAGCGTCGACGCTGCCGGAAACGTCTACTCGTTCTTCAGCGACGATCACAACCTCTATTTCATGTTCTCGTCCGACCATGGCCAAACCTGGCACGGGAACCTTGACGGCACCCCCATCCTCGTGAACAAGCCGCCCTCGAACACGGCCATCTTCCCGTGGAGTGCGGCGGGAGGCGCCGGCAAGGTAGACGTCGTCTGGTACGGCACCGACTTCTATGCGCCGGTTCACCCGGACAATTACCCGCCGACTGCCGCATGGTACGTCTACTTCGGGCAGAACCTGCACGCGACCACCGTCGGCTCCACATTTACCCAGGGGCAGGCGTCGCCGGTTGTCCATTACGGCGGGGTCTGCGAGGGTGGCGCCGGCTGCACCACGGGAAATCGTGACCTTTACGACGACATCGGCGTTGCGACCAATGCCAGGACCGGCATGGCGTCGATCATCTACAGCGATGACCAGTACGAGCAGTTCAGCCCGGCCTACTCAAGCCCGTACTGCGCCCACGGCGACAGCAACAGCAGGAACTGTGGCCACACGAACATCGCAACTCAGACGGCCGGTCCCGGCGTCGGCCGGTCGTAATGCCCTTCTCCTAGTTGCAACGTCGACGGCTTGGCCGGACCGATCTCCACGTGCCCGTGATCGGGATGGGTACCTGGCAGACGTTTGACACCGCCCAGGATCGCAGTCCGTTAGTCGCCGAGGCCTTCGCGGCGGGAATCGACCTTTTCGATTCCTCGCCGATGTACGGCCGGGCGGAGGCCGCGCTCGCCCGGGCACTCGGAAGCCTGCGCAAGCAGGCGCTGGTGGCTACCAAGGTCTGGACCCAGAACCCGGAGGAGGGGGAGGCGCAGGCGAGTTCGGCGCTATCCAGGTTCGGCAAGGTTGACATCTATCAGGTCCACAACCTCGTCAACTGGAAGACGCAGCTTCGGCTGCTCGAAAGGCTGAAAGGGGAGGGGAAGGTGTCTGCGATCGGTGCCACCCATTACCTACCATCGGCCTTCGGCGAGCTGTGTGATGTGATGCGCACCGGCCGCCTCGATATGATCCAGATGCCTTATACGCCGCGCCTTAGGGACGCCGAAATACGAGTTCTACCCCTGGCTGCTGAGCTCGGTGTCGGCGTCCTCGTTCACAGCCCGCTTCGATTTGGCGTGCTGGAGAAGCCGGTCGCGCCGCAGGCGCTCCTGGATTTCGGCGTCAACACCACAGCTCAGCTGGTGCTGAAATGGATAGCGAGCGACCCGCGGGTCAGTTGCGTTCTCACTGCCACCCGCACGGCGGGACGGCCGGCCGAGAACGGTGCGGCGGGCGACCCTCCCTGGCTCGATGCGAAGCAACGCGAGCAGGTCGCAAGCCTCCTCCGCTGACCAGGCAAGGAACTAGCCGCCCAGGTACGCCTTCTGAACCGCCGGGTTCTGGCGCAACTCCGCACCGCTGCCGGTGAGCAGGATCCGGCCGGTTTCGACGACGTAGGCCCGGTCGGCGACTTCGAGCGCACGAAGCGCGTTCTGCTCCACCAGCAGGATGGTTGTGCCCTCATCGTGGATCTGCCTGATGACATCGAAGACCGCGTCGACCATCTGCGGAGCGAGTCCCAGGGACGGCTCATCCAGCAGGAGTAACTTCGGCCGCGCCAGGAGGCCACGGGCGATGGCAAGAATCTGCTGTTCGCCGCCGGAAAGCTGGCCGGCTGGAAGGTCGCGACGCCGCCCAAGGATGGGAAACCGCTGGTTCAAGGCCTCGATCTCGCGATGGACCGCCTGGCGATCACGCCGAACCCAGGCACCCAGCTCGAGGTTCTCGCGCACAGTCAGACGCGCGAGTACCTCGCGACCCTCGGGCACCTGTACCAGGCCCTGACGGACGATCCGGTCCGGCGAGGTTGCGGCCAGGTCGACGCCAAGGAAGCGAGCCGAGCCGGACAGCGGGCGCAGGATGCCCGAGAGAGTGTTGAGGATGGTGGTCTTTCCGGCGCCGTTGGCTCCGATCAGGGCAACGATCTCCCCCTCATCGATGCCGAACGAAACCTCACGCACGGCGCGGATTGCGCCATAGGCGACCTCCAGGTCCCGAACTTCGAGCATCCGGTTAGGGCCGCCGGGGGCGCCGGCTGCGACTACGCTCGGCCGGGCAGCTGTCGTGACCGTCGCGGCCTGGGCGCCGGGTACGCGAGCGCCTGATTTGTCCGCCTGGCGGCCGAGGTAGGCCGTGATCACCTCCGGATCGGAGGAGATGGTGGCGGGAGAACCGTCAGCGATCTTCCGGCCAAAATTGAGCACGGCAATTCGGTTGCAGACCCCCATTACCAGGCGCATGTCGTGGTCGATCAGCAGGATGGTGAGCCCATCCGCATTCAGTTGTTGGATCAGGTCGCGAACCCGGTCCTTTTCGACCGGGTTCATGCCGGCGGCCGGTTCGTCCAGGATCAAGAGGCGCGGCTCGATCGCAAGCGCCCTCGCCACCTCCAGGCGACGCTGGTCACCGTATGCGAGCGTCCCGGCGCGGCGGGGTCCGTGCTCGTCCGGTTTCAGTCCGACCCGTTCCAGCAGTGCCGACGCGCGCGCCAGCCGTGCACGCGGCTCGTGCTGGAAGGCGGGAAGCGGTGCGATCTGTTGCAACGTGTCCTGGGGGCGCCGGGCATGCATTCCGGCCAGCACGTTGTCGAAGGCGCTCAGGTTGCGGTAGAGGCGAAGGGTTTGAAAGGTTCGGGCCACACCCAGGCGGGCGATGACGTCTGGCCGACGACGGCCGAGTTCCACAGTTGCACCGTCGTCCCCCAGGCGAATGCTGCCGCTCTGCGTCGGGATATAGCCGGTGACCAGATTGACCAGGGTCGTCTTGCCGGCGCCGTTAGGACCGATCAGGCCGAAGATGCTGCCCGCGTCGATCTGGAGCGAGACGCCGTCGACCGCCTGGACCCCGCCGAAGTGGCGGCGGACCTCAGTTAACTGAAGCAGGGCGCCCACGGAATCTCCAGCTTTCCGGCCACCACCGCGGGCGGTGGATGGCGAGCCCGCCACCGGCGACGATCCCCTGCGGGCGGAAGATGATGACGAGGATCAGGATCACCCCGTTGACGACGTCACGGTAAGCACTTGCCTGGCGGATTATTTCCGGAAGCGAGGTGAGGAAGAACGCTCCGACGATCGGCCCCACGACGTTGGTCGTTCCCCCCGCGACCGCGAAAGTGAGAATCTGGATGGCGCGGGTAACGCTGTACTCGGTCGGGTCGACGAAGAAATTGATGTGGGTTTCGAGTGCGCCGGCGTAGCCGGCAAGTAGCGCGCCGATAACAAAGGCGATCATCTTGTAAAGAGCCACGTTGATGCCGTTGCTGGATGCCGCCAGCTCGTCCTCCCTGATCGCCGCCCAGGCATGCCCGAGCTTGGAGTGGGTGAGCCGCCATACGAGGTAGGCGATCAATGGCAACGAGATCACGATCGGCACGATGCCTCCAAGCGGGTCGGCAGTGGGATTCTTCAGTCCCTGGCCCTCTCCGGTGATCGGCAGGTTGAGGATCACTCCCAAACGGAGCGCCTCGACGAAACCGATGGTGGCGATTGCAAGGAATATGCCGCGCAACCGGAGAACCGGTAGTCCGACCAAGAAACCGACCGCCGCAGCAAGTAGCGAGCCGGCCAGTATGTCGATGGGCAGCGGAAGGGGGAGGTACAGGCTCATGATCACGGTTGTGTAGGCGCCCACCGCCATGAAGCCGGCGTTGGCGAGGGTTAGCTGGCCGGAATAGAAGGTGACGAAGAGCGAGATGGCCAGGATCGCGTTGACTCCGATTTGCGCGATCAGCAGCTCGTGCGAGTTGTAAAAACCGATCGGGTCTGTAAACAGCTGGATGAAGAAATCCATCTCAGGACCTTCGAGGCCGAATCACAGCCGCTCTTTCAGACGGGCTCCAAAGAGACCCTGCGGCCGAATCACGAGCATCAGGAAGAGTGCGGCAAAAGCGACGCCCGCCTCAACGTTGCTGCCGAAACGCACAAATGCAAGCACCTCGATCAGGCCGAGCAGGTAGCCGCCCACGACGGCGCCGGGGATGCTGCCCATGCCTCCCAGCACGATCACGGCCAGGCCTTTCAGTTCCACCTGGTCACGGCCGATGTAGGGGCTGATATCGGATAGGGCCAGTCCGAAGAGCAGTCCCGCCAGTCCGCCCAGCGCCGAAGACACGAAGAGCGTCGAGGCAAAGATGCGGTCGACCTCGATTCCCAGCAGGGTCGCTGCCCGGCGGTTTTCCGCTACCGCCCGAAGAGCTCGGCCGACCTGCGTGTACCGGATCACAAACCCGAGGACGAGCATCAGCACGATCGACGTTGCCAGGATGCCCAGCTTGGTGCCTTCCAGCGTCAGCCCGCCGATGTGGTAAGTCGGGTTGGGAACGGCCCCGACGGGGAAGCGGACCGAGTTGGCGCCGTCCTGCCAGAGCCAGGAGAAGAGTGTCCCCGGTGTCGCCTGCTCGACCACGGCGACGAAGATAAGCGCGAGCCCGATAGTGGAGATCAGTGCCGAGATCGGTGGGGCGTTGCGGCGGCGTAGCGGCCGCAGCGCTACGAACTCGATCAGCAGACCGAGCAGGCCGCAGGCGAGCACCGCCACCAGCGCGGCGAGGATGAAGGGAGTACCGTGGAGCGCCACCAGGGAATAGGTGATGACGGCTCCGAGCATGAACACCGCGCTATGAGCCAGGTTGAGGACGTCGAGGACGCCGAAGACCAGCGTGTAACCGACGGCGAAAAGGGCGTAAATCGACCCGATGAAGATCGCGTTGAGAAGCTGCTGGGTCAACGCGTCAGCTTGGGCTTACAGAGATCACCAGGTTGAATCCGCCCGTCCCGTCCATCTGGATCACCCAGATGGTCTGCTTGACGTCGTGCGTGCTCGTGAACTGGAAGCGCCCAAGCGGCGTGTCGATGTTCACCTTCTCCATCGCATCCCGAAGTCGGGTGCGGTCGCCCGCGGTATCACTGAACGTAAGGTTGGCTCGCTTCGCCGAGTCCGCCAGGATCAGGACGCCGGCGTAGCCCTGTGCCGCGAACTGGTCCGGGTCGCTGCCGTACTTATCTTTGTAGGCCTTGACGAAAGTGGCGTTGGAGGGAAAGGTGTTGTTGATGTACCAGCCACTGCCGCTCTCAGCGCCTTTTCCGTCAGCACCGGCCTGCTTGGACACGACTGCCGTGTTGAAGCCGTTACCGCCTAGGAACTGCCCGCTGAATCCCTGCTTGCGCGCCTCGATCATGATCTTGGCCGGGATACCACCCAGGCTGGTGATGAAGATCACGTCCGGCTTCTTCTGCACCGCGCGCGTCACCGGAGTTGAAAAATCGGCCGTCGTCTTGGTGAACTCAACGGTGTCGAGGAGCTGAATCCCGTACTGGGCCACCGTGGCCTGGACGATCTTGCCGCCGTCGGAGGAGAACTTATCGTCGTTGGCGACCATCAGGACGCCAGTTTTCGGATGCGCCTTCTCGCTGTAGACCTTGATGTTTGCCGGAATGGCGGCCTCTTCGCCGAGGCTGTCTCGGAAGACGTACTTACAGGCGTCGGTCTTCGGATAGTTGCAGTCGGGGACGATATGGATCCCGGTGGTGCTGACCGCCAGGATCGGGATCTTGAAGCTCTCGGCCAGCGGGTGAACGGCGACTGCCGAGTTGGAGAGGGTGGGACCGAGCAGGGCGAGTAGTTGCCCCTGCTGGATCAGGCGCTGGGCAACCTGGGCCGACTGCGCCTTGTCTGAGGCATCGTCCTGGGTGTCGAGCGCGAGCTTGGCACCATTGACTCCACCCGAGTTGTTGATGGTTTCGACCGCCAGGTCCGCACCTTTCTTCGAACTAGGACCGTAGACGCCGCCGGCCCCCGTGAGGGAGAGAATGGCCCCGAGCTTGATGGTCTTTCCCTGGTAGGAGCTCGATGAACTCGTCCCCCCGGTGGTTCCGCTTCCGCAGGCCGCCAGCAGCAGCGCCGCCAGTACCGTAATCCCACGCAGCCGAGTCTTCATTCGGTCAATCCTCCCTGGGCCGGATCTATATAGCGACAGCTTATACGCAAGGTGAAGCCGCGGTAAAGGGCGCGAGCGACTCGAATCGGCGGCTAAGGAGCCTTGGGATCCGGGTCGGTTTTGGACTTCGGCGGCCCTTCGATGGCACGGATCACGGCGTCTGCCAGGTTGGTCTCGGCGGAGGTTGTCGCGGTTGCCACCTCGGCCGCCGCCAGGAAGCGCGCTTCGAGTTCGTCGCCGACCCGTTCGATGAGGCTCTCATGGTGCTCTGGCTGGGCCGGATCTGCTTTCTCCTCGCCGACTTTGTTGTCCATCAGCCAATTCTACGGCGGCGCCTCCCGGGATCAGCCGCTATCCTGCTGTGGACATGACTCCCCGGGTACTCCTTCTAGATATCGACGGTACTCTCGTCGACAATACTGCCCAGCACATTGCGGCCTGGTGGGAGTCATTCGTCGCCGAGGGCCTCTCAGTCGACACCGAGCGTCTGCGCCCGGAGATCGGGAAGGGCGGAGACCTCTACGTCAGGTCGGTCGCCGGCGAGGGGTGGGACGCGGAGCACGGAGATGCGGCTCGCAAGCACCACAGCGAGGCATACAAGCGGCTGGTCAAGGACGTGCGGGCGGTGGGCGGCGCCAGGGAGTTCCTTTCGGGCCTCGAGAGTCTGCGCATCCGGCCGGTTCTCGCAACCTCCTCAGGCCCTGATGAGGTCGAGACGAATCTGGGAATCCTCGGGCTCAAGCCCGAGCAATTCCTGGTAGTCGACCGTGACGACATCGGCACCTCGAAGCCGGCGCCCGACGTGTTCACCATCGCGCTCCAGCGCAGCGGCGTCCCGGCGGACCAGGCGGTAGCGGTGGGGGATACGCGCTGGGACGGGGAGTCGGCAGGTAAGAGCGGGATCGCGTTCTGGGGCGTGCTCACCGGCGCCGGGACGGATCAGGAACTGCGGCTGGGCGGCGCTTCGGAGATCTTTCCTGATCTGCCGGCCCTCTTCGCCTTCTTGAAGTCTCGCTAGCCGCCTGGGCCCGGGGCCTGCGAGGCCGCCGCGGACGTCGATGGTGTCGGCGTGCTTGAAACGCTCGGTGCCGTTGATGGGGATGGCGTCAGTCCGCTCGGGACAATGGAGGGTAGGAGCGAGGGAGACGGTGAGGGGGATGGTGAGGGAGAAGGTGACGGGGAGGCCGACGGAGCGGCTTTGCATTCGGTACCGGGCAGGTAGAGCTCTTTCTCTGAGCCACCGACGCGCCCGGAGGCAGAGGCTGAAGGGGAGGGGGACCTGGAGCTCGACGTCGATACGTTTGAATCGCTCGCGCATGGGGGCCCGGAGACCAGGCCATCAGGCTGCTGAAAATTCGCCACCGGTAATTTCGCCTGCGAGAGACCGCTGTTGATGAAATCGCGGAGCACCGAGTTTCCCACCATGGTGCCGAAGACGTTATTCATGTTTTGATTGCCCGGCCCGGTATGACCTACCCATGCACCCACCACGATGTTGGGTGAGTAGGCCATCATCCAGGCGTCATGGAAGTCGTTGGTCGTGCCCGACTTTCCCGCCATAGGACGGCTCCAACCCAGGTTCCAGGTGCTGCTGTAGTCCTTGAGGATGTAGGTGATCAGGTAGGCCTCCTGCTGCGTCAGGACCTGCTTGCTCTGGGGCGGGCTCGGCTTGTCGAGGCTTTTGCCCTGCGCGTCCGTCACTTCGAGAATCGAGAGCGGGTCGTGACGTGTGCCGCCGTTGGCGAAGACTCCGTAAGCAACCACGTGGTCGAGCATCCGTACCTCGCTCGAACCGATTGCGGTCGTCACCTCGCTTTTCAGTTTGTTGGTGATGCCCATGTCGCCCGCGAGCCCGACTACATTGTCGACGCCGGCCTTCTCCATCGTCTGCAGTGCGGGAATGTTGCGCGAGAGGACCAGCGCCCTATGGGCGGTGATCAGTCCCATGTCACGAAAGTCGAAATCGTGGAACTGCCCATTGGCGTAGTGCCGGGAGGTGTCGTCCAGCAGGTTTCCCATGGTCAGCTTGTGTGACTTGAAGGCTTGCTCGTAGGCGTAGGGCTTGAAGGATGATCCTGGCTGGCGCAAGCCCGTGACCACGTTGAACTGCCCTTTGATGTCGTTGTTGAAAAAATCTGCGGATCCGACCATGGCCAGGATCTCGCCCGTCTTCGGGTCCATCGCGAGCAGGTCACCGTTGTCGGCGCCCAAGTGGCCGAGTGTTTGCATGCCGGTCTGCACCGCGTGGTCGGCCGCCTTCTGCAGCGTCAGGTCCAGCGTGGTCTTGACCTCGAAGCCTCCCTTGGCAACCGTGCTCGGTCCGTAGAGGTTCTCCAGTTGCTCGAAAACGAAGTCGACGAAATGAGGAGCCTGGCTGTTGCGGTTCTCTTTGAACACGAAGTTGAGTGGCTCGCTTTTCGCCTGGTCAGCTTCCTGCGGGGTGATCGCATGGTTGCTCACCATGGCCTTCAGCACGATTGCCTGCCTTTCGAGGGCCCGGTCCTTGTGCAGCAGGGGGTCATAAAAGCTTGGTCCCTGCGGTAGACCGGCGAGCAGGCTCGCCTGCCCGACCGTCAGGTCTTTGGCATGGACGCCGAAATAGACCTGCGAGGCGGCCTCGATGCCGGTGGCATGGTGCCCGTAGTAGATGCTGTTGAGGTATAGCTCGAGGATCTGGTCCTTGCTGTACTTGGACTCGAGCGCGGTCGCCACCATCGCCTCGCGGAGCTTGCGCAGGATGGTTTTCTTGGGAGACTGCAGGATCGCCACCTTGGCCAGCTGTTCGGTTATGGTCGAGGCACCCTGAGCGGGCCGGCGCGCTATCACGTCGACGATCCCGGCCTTCAACACCCGGCCCCAGTCGACCCCGTGGTGCTCGTAGAAGTGCTTGTCCTCGACCGAGATGGTGGCCTTCTGCAGGTTGGGGCTGATCCCGGTCGTTAACCTCACCGGCGTTACCCGAACCCCCTGCGAGTTCCGCTCCTCGATCACCGCGCCCTTACGGTCCTTGATGATGATCGTTCCTCCGGCGAGGTCCAGCTTGCTGGGGTCAGGCAAGGTGGCGAAGGCATAGGCGAAGGTGCCCAGGATCAAAACCACGATGAGACCGCCAGCCACTGCGGCAGCGGTAAGCCATTCCTTCCGTTTCCAGTTGGTTGGTGGCCACCATCCGCCGCCCGTTGGCCGCCATCCGGCCGGGCGCGCGGCCGAGGCGCGCTTGCGCGGCACGATCGGCTGGCCGGGGCCTGTGGTCGGCGGTCCCGACTCAGCCATGGGCTCTCAAGCGGTGTTGTTCGATCCCTCTATTGTTATCGCTGCTTCGAGACGGCCGCGTGCCCTTTCTCATGAGGAGTGGCCGCACCGCTCACCAGTCGGCGAGCGTAGCCGGCGGCCATGGCGGTGAGAGCCGCCTCAGCCGCGCTGACCAGCAGCCGCCGCGGGATCCCCCCCTGGCGCTCCGGGGCTTGCTTGCTCTTCCCGTCGGCCTTGCTGATCCGCTTCTGAGCCGAGGCCCATGCGCGGGCATCATCACCAAAGTCGCCAAGCCGGTCACGCAGGTCATTGAGCTTGAGCTTGCGCACCATACGTTCAGCCGCGGAGCGACGGCTGCGGCGGCGGTAGCCCCAGAGCGCCAGGCCCATGACCGCCACCACGAGCGCTCCGATCGAAAGCTGAACCGCGGGGTTGGTCTGCACCTGGGTCTTGAGGTCGAGGTTGCGCTTAGCCTTCAGCTGGAGAGCATCAAGCGTCTCGCCGAGGTGCGCCCGGGTCTGGTCTACTTCCCGTTTCGCGTCAGTCGATGTCTGGCCCACTCGGCGTCCTCCTTCAAGCTCTCCATGGTTTTTTGCGGCGGTCCGATCTTGAGCATGCTCTTGCCCATCAGGCCGAAAACGAGCAACAGGATAAGGAAGATGATCGCCTCGATGCCGGCGACGAGAGCATGCGCGGGGATTATGAGAGCGATGGTCACCAGAAGCATGATGAAGAAGAAGAGAGCGCATACCGCCGCGATCGAGAGCATGATGGCAGCCTTGACGTTGGTGCTGATCAGCTCCTTGACCTCGACCTTTGCCAGCTGGATCTCCTGCTGGACAAGCCTGATCACATCGTCTACCGCCACCCGCGCGAGGTCGATCACGCCGCGGCGACCGTTACCGTTTGAACTGGTCGAGCGGGCCGATTCCTGGGCCGAGGCCCTGGGAGCTGAATCCATAAGACGCCTCCTTCCTTCCTTGCGGGTCGCGGGTGTTCATACTAGAACGTAAACATTATAGTGCTTCTGTGAGCTAAGATGGTAACCATGCAAAACATTCCCGGCACTACCGACCCCTACATCGAGAACCCCGGTACGCCCCAGGTGGAGCAGCCGATGGGACCCGACATGCCCGCCCAGCCCCTCACCATGCCCGAGATCGGCGAGCCGCCGGCGACCCCGATCGAGGTGCCTCAGCCCGGCTTCAACCGGCCCGAAGTCCCGCAGCGCTAGCCCGAACTCAGCCCAGCAGGCTGTCGCCGTCGGCGCGCCGGATGGACGCTCCGAGGACGGCAGATATGGTGGGAGCCCAGTCGGCCAGGTGCGGCCGGCGCCGTCCCATGGTGTCCGCGACGCGTTTTGCCGCGGGGTGGCCGCCCCCGACCAGGGCCACCGTGCGAGCGGTGGCGGGAGCCCCGTGAAAACCCCCCGCGGGGAGTGCCGGTGAGGCAAAGATCCGACCCGCCCGGGCGCCGACGATCATCACCGAGTCGTCTGCCGCGAGGCAGCTCTCGATCCCTTCGATCGCCAGCAGGGCTTTTCGTGCCAGCGCTCGATCGACCCCCGGACGTAAATGCACGAGGGCGGCGCCGCCATCGGGGATGACTCCGTCCCATAGTTCCGCAGAGCCGTCGGCACTACCCACGTCGATCAGGGGTGTGTCGGTACGGGCCTGCATGTCATGGTCGGAGACGATTATCACCAGCGTTTCCCGCCAGCTCGGTTTGAGCGCCTCGAGGACCTCGCCGACCAGTCGATCGGTCGCCGCGTAGCACTCGCGAGCTTGATTGCTCTCCGGTCCGGAATCGTGCCCGATCGTATCTGCCTCGTTGACATGGCCGAATAAGAATCCAACCGATTGATCGGATGCCGCCTCCAGCAGGTGAGGCAGCACCGCCGAGTTGAGTGGGTACCCATGGGCGTCGAGCGGGGTCCCCTTCGGAATCGAGTTACCGGGCGGCCAGATGACATCCGCAGACCCGGTGCAGAGCAGGCCGCGGTCGTCGCTCATCGCGGCCACGCTTCGGATACCCGACGCCCGGCAGGCGTCAAAGATGGTCGGTACCCGCGGCTTTTCCAGCCCGGCCCAGGCCGGAAGCGAGGTGAAGCGCCAGGCGGTCGTCCGAACCCCGTGACTGCGAGGAAAGCAACCGGTAAGGAGCGAGCAAAAGCCCGGGTCCGTCGAAGATGGCAGGTCGGTATAACCGCCCTCTTTCGCCCGCCCGCCCTCCGACGCAAGCTCCCACATTCGTGGGGTTAACTCGGCTCCGATGGCGCGATGAGGAAAGCCGTCCAGGCCAAGCAGGACTACACGTGTGATTCGCTTATTGTTACCGACGTGCCGCCGACTCCGCTACCGGCGCCCTTTCTTACAGCGCTTGCGGGCCGGGAGGAGATCCTGGTCAGCTCGCGCGAGGCTGACCGGGAGGGCACCGTCTCCGCCTGGTTCGTGCTCAGCTCCGCCAGCGTCGTCTACCTCTTCGCCGACGCCCACTCGGTGCGAATGCGCCGCTGGCGGGCGGATCCCTGGGTTCGGCTCACCCTGCCCGGAACATCCGTTTCAGCCGAGGGAGCGGTGCAGGTCGTCCCGGCCGCCGAGATCGATGCCGAACTCGGAGAGCTGGTCGTCGAGCGCTGGGGAATGTGGGGCGCTGCCACCGCTCCGGGCCTCAGGCGGATGGTGCGGGACGGCTCACATGTCCTGCTTCGGGTCAGCGGTCTTTAACCACCCGTTAGCTTTTCGCTCCTTGACATCCCGCGCCCGAGATGCGAAAACGGGGGGACACATTCAGCCCATTTCAGAAGGGAGGGGACCCATGGTCGATGCGCGGCTCCGGCGACCGGATTTCTTGACCAGGCGCTCGTTGGGGGTGCTGGCTGGTTCAACCATACTGCTGGCGGCATGCGGGCAGGGGACCAGTTCAGGCGGTTCGACTGCGAACGCGGCGACCGCTCAGTCAGCCTCGGACATGGGTGGTCTGTCGGCCCTCGTGAGCGCGGCCAAGAAGGAAGGGCAACTGAACGCGATCGCCCTCCCGCCCGACTGGGCGAACTACGGCGCTGTTATCAGCGGGTTCACGGCCAAATACGGAATCAAGGTCAATTCCGCGAACCCCAACGGCAGCAGCCAGGACGAGGTAACCGCAGTTCAGCAGCTGGGCAAGACCAGCCGCGCTCCGGACGTCCTCGACGTCGGCATGGCGGTGGCGCTGGCTAACACCAGTCTCTTCGCCCCTTACAAGGTCCAGACCTGGAACGATATTCTCGATAGCCAGAAAGAACCGACCGGCATCTGGTACCAGGATTACGGCGGCTACATGTCGGTTGGCTACGACTCCGCCAAGGTGCCAGCTGTCAACTCGCTTCAGGACTTGATGGGAGCGGGTTTCAGGGGAAAGGTTGCG
>DASWQQ010000004.1:0-3770 GCA_036403615.1 Candidatus Dormiibacterota bacterium
TGTCATGGATGTCATCGAGCGTGCCTTCGCCTACACCTTCGAACGAGTACTGGGCGTCCCGGTAACGACCCCGATACAGCGGATGACGCACGCGGAAGCGATGGCACGCTACGGTGTCGACAAGCCAGACCTCCGCTACGGCCTGGAGATCGTCGATCTGACGCCCCTCTTCAAGGCGACCGAGTTCAAGATCTTCCGCCAGGTGCTCGACTCGGGCGGAGCCATCAAGGGCATCCGAGTGCCCGGGGCCGCCGGGGCCGGCGCCAGGGAGATCGAAGGGTGGACCGAGGTAGCAAAGGCGGAGAAGGCCAAGGGCCTGGCCTTCTGGCACCTGGAGGCCGGCGGCTGGCGCTCGCCAATCGCCAAGTTCTTCTCCGAGGGGGAGCTTGCCGGCCTCCGCGCCGCGGTCGGCGCAGAACCGGGCGACCTGGTGCTGGCGGTGGCGGACCGCCTCGAGGTGGTCTCGTCGGCGCTAGGAGCGGTGCGCAAACAGGTGGCGCGGCAGCAGGGGCTGGTTCCGGAGGGACGCTTCGAGTTCGTCTGGGTAACCGACTTTCCGCTCTTCGAGCGGAGCACGGAAACCGGCGAAATCACCGCCGCGCATCACCCCTTCACCTCGCCGCGGCCGGAAGACCTTGCCATGCTGTCGAGCGAGCCGCTCAGGGTGCGGGCGCGCGCCTATGACCTCGTGCTGAACGGCACCGAACTCGGGTCGGGAAGCATCCGCATCCATGACGCTGAGATGCAGCAACGGGTGTTCGCCGGTTTGGGGATGTCCCGGGAGGAAGCCGAAAAGCGCTTCGGATTCCTGCTGGAAGCCTTCGGCTACGGTGCTCCGCCCCATGGGGGTTTTGCCTTCGGCCTCGACCGCGTGGTGATGATCGCCGCAGGCGAGGAGACGATTCGGGAGGTGATGGCGTTCCCCAAGAACCAGCAGGCGGAGGAGGTCATGACGGGGGCGCCGGCGCCCGCGGATCCGAAGCAGCTCCGCGATCTCGGCCTTGAACTCAAGCTCCCGCCCAAAAAAGGCCAGTCGTAAGGTTCAAGCCACACCGTAACCGGCGTTTTTCCGGGCCGTGACCACCTGCCAGCGGCGCGCCATCAGCGGCGTAAGGTACGGAATCTACAGTAGGGCACATGAACGCCGCCACCCTCCTCACCGCAAAAGGTCTCATACTCGCGCTCGGCGGATCCCTGACCCTGTCCGCCTCGCCGGCGTCGGCGCCGGCCACCAGCACGACCTCATTTCTCAAGGTTGACCTCGGTGCGACCGCGATCTACCCACTCGGCGGGACCTACGTCAACCCGCCGACGGGCGCCGTCACGCTGGGCAACGTTCCTTTCACCATGGCTAATATCTCGCTGCTCACATCGGGGACCAAGCTTGACCTTCCGGCCGTCGCGTCGAGGCCCAGCTCGGTCTCGGTGCTCGTCAACTCGGCCTACGGATTCAGCGAGCTGAGCGGCCAGACGGTTGGCAAACTGCACCTCACGTTCAGCGACGGAACGGCCCAGGACACCGACATCGTCGGCGGAACCCTGGTGCGGGAATGGTGGTTGGGCCCCGGTTACCTGACCAGCCTGACCGGAAGTGCCAGCCAGAACGTTTGGCAGGGCCAGGGCCAGCCGGCCACCGGTATCGGTACCGCCACCGCCGTCATCGACATGCTGACCGCGACCGTAAAACCGACCAGCGCAAGCCTGGCCAGCGTCAGCGTGCAGAATAACGCCGGCGCGCCCTTCGACCTGATGGTCAGCGGCCTCACCGTCGCCTACAGCGTGCCGGTTGCGACCGGTGGAAACGGCGGCAAGAACGGTGGGCAGGACAAGAATGACAACAAGAACAATCAGGACAACAGAGATGTCAACGACGTGAACCGTCCGACGGTCAAACCGGGAAAAGGCGACTCGGAGCAAGCCGACAAGAAACCGGCGGCACCCAAGACGCCAAAAAAGGCGACCATCGGACACCGGACCGACCATGAAGCCTCGGGAACGGCCGGCAACAGATCGGACGGCTAGCAAGGAATTGACCAAGCGAAGCCCGGCTCCAAGCCGGGCTTTTTCTTTACTCCAAATCACCCAGCGCGATCAGGTACACTCGCGGCGGTGCTCGCCGCCATCCCGCCGGCTTTCGTCCTGGCGATGCTGCTAATCCTGCTGGGAACGCAGGTTGCCTACGTGGTCGCGCCGCGCCGGCCTCACTACCTGGTCCGGCTGGGAGTCAGCGCATTCGCTGTTCTGCTCGGCGAGCTCTCAGGTGCAGCCGGGCTGGGGCGTTCCCTGGCGCTTGGTGATTTTCACCCGGCGGCCGACGCCGGCCTGCTTGCCATCTTTCAGTGGCTGGCAGGTAGAGTCCGAAGACGTGAACAGACGGTTTAGTCCATCCGTGATCGAGGTAGAACAAGGGCGACAAGGCCAGGCGAAGCTGGTCGGGAGGACCTGATTAGTGGTGTGGCAAATAGGCGTCCTGTTGCTCGGTATCGGTTTTCTTCTCCTCAGCCTCTTCGTGGGTTTCCTGCTCCTCAACATGACGCGCAGCCTTCGGACTATCGAGGCGATCCTCAGCGTGACGCTGGACGAGGCACGGCTGACGCTCCCGGAGCTCCGCCACAGCATGCAGCAGATTGATGAGATGGTCAGCGGCGTCAACGACAAGTTCACGGCGGCGGACCGGGCAATGAGCGCCACCGGTGCTGCCATAACCGGCTGGCGGGACCGTATCCGTGAGCGTGTCGGAGGCCTCCGGCGGCGTTCACCCGACCAGGGACCAAGCAGCCAGGAGGCCGAATGAAAGAGAGTCGCACACGCAACCAGCCCAACGCCCCGGCGCGGGCTGAGGGAAATACAACCTACGTCACGGAACTCAAGCTCCCGGCGGTGCCGGACTACATCGTGGTGGCAAAGCGGGCGGCCGCCTCTCTCGGGCTTGTAGTCGGATTTTCCCTGCACGAGATCGACGATTTGAACATCGCGATCACCCAGGCCTGCGAGAACGCATGCGCTGCCGCCACCCAGCAATGGGGCGCCGGAAACGGCCAGCTCAAACTCAGTTTCAAGACGGAACCGCGCCGGCTCGAGGTCGAGGTCAAAAGCGTGCCGCCGCGAGCGGTAGAGATGCAGGCGATGCAGGCGGCCCGGCGAGCACGCCAGGAGGCGGAGCTCGACTATGAAACCATTGGCCTGAATATGATCCGCCTGTTCGTCGATGAGTTGCGGTATCACGTAGACAATCAGACGGGCAGCATGCGGATGAGGATGGTCAAATACCTGATCGAGTAGACACCCCGGCGCGGCCTCAGTCCTCCGTCCGACCCAACCGTGAACTCGTACGCCGGCTCTTCCTCAAGTACCAGAAGACCAAAGACCCGCAGGTCCGGCAGCAACTCGTCGAGCTGTTCAACAACCTGGTCGTCTTTCTGGCGAAGAAATTCAGCAACCGTGGTGAGCCGCTCGAGGACATCGTGCAGGTCGGCTATATCGGCCTGCTCCAGGCGATCGAGCGCTTCGAGCCGGAGCGAGGCCTCGAGTTCTCTACTTTTGCCACGCCCACCATCGTGGGTGAGATCAAACGATATTTTCGGGACAAGAGCTGGGCAGTGAAAGTACCGCGCCGCTTGCAGGAGACGATGCAGCGGGCGGATCTCGCACAGCAACGTCTGCAAGCCCGGCTCGGACGACAGCCTTCGGTCAACGAGATCGCCAAGGAGCTGGAGCTGGAACCCGAAGAAGTGCTCGCGGCCATGGAGGCCAGCCCGGCGCAGCGCACC
>DASWQQ010000005.1:0-1602 GCA_036403615.1 Candidatus Dormiibacterota bacterium
AGTCCGGAAGGCCTGCACTTCGAGAAACCGGCCGCGCTGACGATAGACTACAGAAATTGCGACCACCGTGACGTGCAGAAGTCGATCGTGTACACGTCCGAGGGGCTGGAAATCCTCCAGGTGATGCCCTCGCTGGACCTTCTAAAGAAGAAGGCTATCAGCGCCCCGATCGATCACTTCTCGCGGTATGCAGTAGCCTGGTAGGTCGTGACGACGCAACCACTGCCGTTCGACGCCGCGTCTTGGCCCGGAAAGTCCGGACCGAGCGCGGCGGCTCTATTGCTGGAAGCCAAGGGGAGCGAGCGGGCGGGATGCATCGCCGAGGCTATCGAAGCCTACGCCGCTGCTGTGGCGGAGGCTGCCCGAAGCGGTGAGCTCCGAATTCAGGCTGAGGCGCTCCGTCGCTTGGGTGTCGTCTACCATCACAGGAATGAGTCTGCCACCGCTCGGGAGCTGACCGAGCGGAGTCACTCGATTGCCGATGACATCGGCGATACGGTACTCGCCGCTGAAGCCCTGAACGTTCTGGCCGGGTTTGCGTTCGAGAGTGGGGCCATGGAGGAAGCGCTCACCCGATACCAGCAGGCGCTCGAACTGGCCGGCACACAGCCGGAGCTTCGAGGCAAGATCGAGCAAAACCTTGGCATTCTGGCCAACATCCACGGCGATCATGGCCAGGCCCTCGTGCATTACCGTCAGTCGCTGGAAGCGTTTGAGCGATCCGGTAACGATCAGGGACGTGCCATCGCCTATCACAATCTCGGGATGGTCAGCGCAGACCGCGGGCTCTGGGACGATGCCGACCGGCATTACAGAAAAAGTCTGGAGCTCACCAGGGCGCTCGGTGATCTCCACCTAGAGGCGTTCGGGCTGCTCAATCATGCAGAGGTTCATCACGCCCGCCAGCGGTACGATGAAGCGCGGTCCAACGCGGAAGCTGCACTGGCCATCTTCGATCAGCTCGGCGCGCGCCTGGATAAGGCCGATGCCTACAAGGTGCTGGGAATGGTCTACCGGGACACCGGCCGCCACGCTCTCGCCGAGTCCCGACTTCGAGCCGCCATGGATCAGGCGGTGGCCACCGGGTCGGTCCTCAGCGAGGCAGAAGCATCACGCGAGCTTGCCCGGCTCTACCAGGCGATGGGCCGGAACCAGGACGCCTTGCGGCTTCTCAACGCCTCGCACCGCCTGTTCACCCGCCTCGATGCCAGGGTCGATCTCGTCGATGTCTCTTCCAAGGTCCACCGGTTGGAGGAGGCCTACTTCGCAGTCGTGCGGGAGTGGGGTCAATCGATCGAGTCTGCCGACAGCTATACCTTTGGCCATTGCGAGCGGGTCGCCCAATATGCGCTCTCGTTGGCTGAGGCGCTGGGTCTCGATGAGGATCAGCAAACTACCATCCGGATCGGCGCCTACCTTCACGACCTAGGCAAGGTTCGGGTACCGCACGAGATCCTGAACAAGCCGAGCTCGTTGACCCCCGAGGAGTTCAAGGTGATCCAGATGCATCCGGTCTGGGGTCTTGAAATGCTGGCGACGGTCGAGTTCCCCTGGGACATCAAACCGATCATTCGGTGGCACCACGAAAAGCATGATGGTTCG
>DASWQQ010000006.1:0-15903 GCA_036403615.1 Candidatus Dormiibacterota bacterium
GGGTTGCCATCAGCCCACCTACGACCGGTGACTTCCAACTTCCTGGTCGCAGTCGGGACAATCCTCGTCGACTGACGGCACCCGCGCCGGGGCCGTCGCCTTGGCATCCATCGGGTAACCCGCGGTCCGCCAGGCGGCGAGCCCTCCGCGAAGTGCCCAGGCCTGGCGGCCGTGATTCCGTAGGAAATGGGCGATTCGCGAGCTGGTCTCCTCGTTGGGGCAGGTGCAGTATGCGATCACGTCGCGGTCGGCTGGAAGGGCGTCGAAATAGGCCAGCACCTGGGCCGCCGGCCGGGCGGCGTCGAGGGCGCGCATCACGGGCTCTGGCACGACGCGGACCGAGCCCGGGATCCGGTGGTTGACCGCCGGCCAGACCAATGCACTTGTGACGTCGAGCGCGACCGCTTCGCCGCCATCCAAGCGAGCTCTAGCGGCGTGCGGCTCAATTCTTATGGGCCCAATCATCGGCGTCGCGGCTCCGGCGGTGCTTCGGGCAGGAGCCAGGGGAGCGCCTCCGCCATCGGCCGGACCAGGGTGGCGAAATGAGCGTGGTCGATCTTGTCCGAGACCAGCAAACCCATGGCCGCACCGATCGCGGCATGTTCGGCCTTGTGTCCCTTGTCACCATGCTCGACTTTCCAGGACACGACTGAGGCACGGCCCTCGGTCAGCTCGAGAATGGCGCGCCGAGCCTGCTCCCATTGCTGCCCTCGGTCGGCCTGCTCCAGGGCGTGGATCGCTACTTTCTCAGCCTCCCGAAAGCGCTGCATCGTTACCGGGTCCTCATGCCTGTCCCAGCCCCAGGAGGCACGCTCGATCCCGGCCGGCGAAAGAGTCCTTGTGTCCTCCAGCAGGCGATCGAGTCCTCGCTCCGTAGACCTGTAGCCATAACCGTCGCTATCCATTCCTATCCCCTTTGTCATACAAGGATCCATCCGAGCCCGGCCGCGCGCGCCACCGCCTCCGTACGCGATCGTGCATTCAGTTTCGAGAGAACGCCGCCGGCGTGAAACTTTACCGTGTGCTCGCTTATCTTGAGCCTGCCGGCTATCTGCCGGTTGGTCAGACCCCCAGCCATCAGCTGCAGTACCTCGAGCTCACGGCCGGTCAGGGATTCCGTCGTGGCAGTGAGCGCCGGCTCGAGCGCCTCATCGGCAGGCAGCAGCGCACCGATATCGGCGCGTGCGATGGTAACGAGGCCGTGGGTCGACGCAAGCAGGGCCAGCCGGAGCGTCTCCAGGTCCACCGTCGCCGGCAGCAGCGCGGAGGCACCCAGGGCGAGCGCCTGGGCCAGCGATTGAGCGACCCGTTCCGCGTCACCGCCGACCGCGACGATCGGCAAACCCGGCTGCGAGCCGGTGAGGCGCACGATGGCGTCCAGGTCTTCCAGCTGCCCCTCCCCCACGTCGAGCAGCACAACCTCCGGGTGTAGCTGCCCTGCCAGCGATTCAGCCTCGCTGAGGGCGGCGGAACCGATCGCTCGGACCCCCGGCATTTCGCCCACGATGGCGGCCATGCCGCCGCGGGCCAGTCGATTGGAGGAGACGATCAAGAGTCGTAGATCGGCCACGGCCATGGTCTACCCAAGATACGCCCGCCGGCCCGACCGGAATTCAAATCAAAGCTAAATCGAGGCGGGCGGAGCGTCTACCCAGTCTCGGGTCAAAAAGAGCCAGAAGGCGAGCCCGGCGTATCTACCGTAGCGGCGGAAGCGGCGCTCGATGGTTGCGTCCGAGGGGGGACGTCCGCGCCCGATCAGGCGCGCGTAGGTTGGACGCGTCCAGGAATCGAGGATCAGTCGCGAATGGCGCCCCAGCATCAACATGATGTGGGCTGCCGCGTAGGGACCGACACCCGGGAGCTGGAGGAGGCGCGCCTCGAGGTCATCATCTGAAACTACCTCAGGGGAGACCTGTCCGAGGTGCTCAATGTCGACTGAGCCGGCAACCACAGATATGGCGAGGTTGCGCAGGTAGGCGCCACGGTACCCGGCACCGACCACCCGCCGGTAGAAGTCAAGATCGGCCGCCGCCAGCGCCGCCGCGGTCGGAAAGGTGCGCTTAAAGGGTCCCGCGGCCGGCGCTCCGGGGGCCTTCACGCCGAGGTGCTCGATCAGTGCGTTGACCATCCGGGTGGTCCCTGCCCAGGAGGTGTTCGTGGTGCAGATCGTCTTTACCACGTCTTCGAAGACGGTCGGGCTGCGAACCATCCGGCCGGCGCCGGCGGTCACCCAGCTCAGCTCGGGATCTCCCTTCGCCAGGGCGTAGAAGGGAGACAGGTCCTGGTCCAGGCTCAGTACCAGGCGCGTTCGGGCAAGCAGCGCGGCTTGTGTCCTCGGCCCCGGCGAGGCGCCCGCCACGGCGACCTGGCCGTAGCCGGGTCGTGAGGCGCTGATGCTCAGTGTGCGCGCCCCGGACCCGACCGGTACGGTTATCTCGAAGACGCCGGTCTCCAGGTTGAGACGCATCGGCGGCAGGGCAGCCAGTCCGTGCGAGACAAACACCCGGTGCAGATCGACCGGCTCACCGCCCGGGCCCAGCAGAGCAAACTCGGCCCTCCAGCCGGTCAAGGGTCGGCCGGCTTGATCCAGATCCACATCTCACCAACGCCACGGAAGCCAAGCCGCTGATAAAAATTCGGCAGGAAGGAGTCGCGTGCGCACTGGAGCGTTAGTCGTTCGCAACCCCGGGTTCGGGCCAATTCAGAGGCCTCGTGAATCAGGGCCGAGCCCAGCCCATGCCGCCGGCTCTCCGGGCGTGTGTAGAGGGCATGGAGGTACCCGACTCGGCCGTGCTGGTAGAGGCCGACGTAGCCCGCGGTCTGGCCCTCAACGCAGCCCAGTAACCATGATTGCACGTCCTTTTCGCCCTGCCGATACAGCCGGGTCAGCTGTTCCGAGATCTCAACCCTCCAACCATGTTGGGCAGTCTCGGCTCGGATCAATCGATCGAAGTTGTCCCAGTCCGCAGGCGTCTCCACCAGCCGAACATTTCCCACCGGGCCGAACCGCTGGGGCCCGGCCACCTGGACCATCGCCACCCGACATTCCGCCTGGTATGAAGCCTCGATTAACCGCGGCCCTAGATGCGCGATGGTTTCCCGGTCCCGGCTGCAGACTCGAACGTTGACGATCTCGCCAAAGTTTTCTGCGATGACGCGTTCCAGGTCGGCCGCCGACCAGTTTTCGGCCCGCAGCTCCGTGATGCCCTTAAGGAAGACGAGATCGGGGTAGCCCGCGCTACGCCGGACCTCGCCAAAGGGCCGTCGGTCGACCACACAAACAGACGACGCCTGGGCGGCGGCGGCGGCGAAGACTTCATCGGCCAGCGCATCGAGCTGGACGCTCACGCCGATAGGGCGGGCGCCTGGTCCTTGTACTGCAGCTCGTAGAGCCGGTAGTACACGCCGCGCCGGGCCAGCAGCTCCGCATGGCTGCCGCTCTCCACCACCCGGCCCCGGTGAAGTACGACGATCCGGTCGACGTGCCGGATGGTCGAAAGCCGGTGGGCGATGATGATCGAGGTCCTGCCTTCCATCAGGGTAAGCAGTGAATCCTGGATGACCGCCTCGGTAGCCGTGTCGACGTTGGCCGTCGCTTCGTCGAGCACCATCAGGACTGCGGGGTCGAAGGCGAGCGCGCGTGCAAATGCGATCAACTGCTTCTGACCCGTCGACAGGTCGGAACCGCGCTCATGCAACGGCTGATCGTATCCCCGCGGAAGGCGGCGAATAAACCTATCCGCGTTGACTGCGCGCGCCGCGGCCTCGATCCGGCTGCGCGGCATCGGCTCACCGAGGGCGATGTTCTCGGCCACCGTGCCGGTAAAGATGAAGGGGTCCTGCAGGATCACCCCGATGTGCCGCCGGAGATCGCTACGGGACAGTGCCCTGACGTCGTGACCATCAACCGTGACCGTCCCCCGCTGCACCTCATAGAAGCGGGTCAGCAGGCTGATCAGCGATGTCTTGCCCGCTCCGGTCGCTCCGACGACGGCAACTTTTTCCCCCGGAGCAATCGAGATGGAAACATCGCGCAAGACCCAGTCCTCCCCCTGGTAGGCGAACCAGACGTGGTCGAGAGCAATCGAGCCCTTCAGCGCCGAGAGACGGACCGCCGACGGCTCGTCGAGATCCTTAGCGGGCTCATCGAGGATGCCGAAGATCCGCTCCGATGCCGCCATCGCAGCCTGGAGGATGTTGTATTTCTCCGAAAGGTCACGGATCGGCTGGTAGAGGCGGTCGGCCAGTTGCAGGAAGAGAACCAGTGTGCCCAGGGTGAGCGCTCCCTGGACGACCCGTCCCCCGCCCACCCAGAGGATCAGGGCGAAGGTGAGGGAGCCGACAAAGCTCATCAGCGGCATGAATACGGAGAAGAGGGCCACCGACCGCAGGTTGGCGCGCAGGTAGTCGCCGTTCAGCTCGTCGAAATCATGCAGGGAGCGCCTTTCCCGGTTGAAGAGTTGAATCGTCAGCACGCCGGAGATGGCCTCCTGGAGGAAGCCGTTGATTCGGCCGATCCGGGTTCGTATCGCCCGGTATGTCTCTCGCATCTGCGTCCTCATCACCGCGGTGATCGCGACCACGATGGGCATGATCAGGAAGACAACCAGCGCCATCTGCCAGTCGACCCAGAGCAGGAAGCCGGCAATGACGAGCAGCGAAAAGATGTCGCCGATGACCGCCACGACGCCCGATGTGAGCAGCTGATTCAGGGCATCGACGTCATTGGTCATGCGAGTAACCAGCACCCCAACCGGTGTGTGATCGAAGTAGGAGAGGGACATCCGCTGCAGGTGCGAGAAGATCGCGTTTCGCAGATCGAACATGACGCGCTGGCCGAGCAGGTTCATGGCGAAGCTCTGCCAGTAGCGGGCTCCGAAGTTGAGGACGATCACGAGCGCCCAGAGGGCGGCCAGCTTTCCGTAGCCGTTCAGCCGGCCGGGCCGGATGTAGTGGTCTATCGCCTGCTGAGTGAAGTAGGGCCCAGCCAGGTCGTTCAGCGAGCTGAGCAGCAACAGCGCCAGGCCGACGAGGCCGAGCCGGCGATGAGGCCTGACAAAGGTCCAGAGCCGCCGCATCAGCCGGGAGTCATATGCCTTGCCGAGGACCTCATCGTTACCCCCGGCCCAGCGCCCACCGCGTCTCGCTTGCGTGCTCATGGCGTAAGAGCGGCGGCAGGGTCGAGGCCCCCGTCCTCTTCGAGCTCGCGGCGCAGCTGTTGCCGTTCGTATAGCCTTGCGTACTCGCCGTTAAACTCCAGCAGCTCGGCGTGGCTACCCTGCTCCACGATCCGGCCCTCGTCCAGCACCAGGATCTGGTCGGCTGACCGGACCGTCGATACCCGGTGGGCGATGACAATGCTGGTCCGGCCCTCCATGAACTCGGCCAGTCCGCCCAGGATCTCTTCCTCGGTCCGGGTATCGACACTCGAGAGCGCATCGTCCATGACCAGCACCCGCGGGTCCTTGATCAGGGCGCGCGCGATAGCGGTCCGTTGCTTCTGCCCGCCGCTCAGGGTGACGCCCCGCTCGCCGATCATGGTGTTGAAGCCGTCCGGAAATTGCTCGAGGTCGGCGGCCAGTCGCGAACGTTGTGCCGCTGCCGTGACCGCCTCGGCGGGCGCGCCCGGCACCCCCAGGGTGATGTTCTCGGCGAGGGTCTCAGAAAAGAGGAACGCCTCCTGCGGCACGTATCCCACGCTTCGGCGAAGCAGGTCGAGGGGCAGGTCACGGATATCGAGGCCGTCGAGCAGGATCCGACCGGCCTGCGGGTCGTAGACGCGCGTCAGCAGCCGGACCAGCGTGCTCTTTCCACTGCCGGTGCTGCCCACAATCGCCAGCATCGAACCCGCCGGAACATGGAGCGACAGATCGTCGAAGATTGGCGTGCCCTCGTAGGCGAAACTGACGTGGTCGAAGATCACGTCACCCTGGATGCTCTCCGGCACGATCGGATGGGTCGGTGACCCGATCGCCGGCACCTCCCGCAGGATTTCTTCGATACGGCCCATGGAGGCTGCTCCCTGCTGGAACATATTCGCCACCCAGCCGAGAGCGATCATCGGCCAGGAAAGCAGGATCAGGTACGTGTTGAATTGGATGAACTGGCCGATCGTGATCCGGTGCTGAACCACATGCTGGCCGCCGACGTAGAGCAACACCACGCCCGCCAGCCCCGCGAGCAGCCCGAAGAGTGGCCACAGGGCGCTGTTGATCCGGGCCCAGGCGATGTTGGCGCGCACGTAGTCGTGGTTGACCTCCCTGAAGCTGCGCTCTTCGTGCTCCTCCTGGACGTATGCCTTGACGACCCTGATTCCGGAGAAGTTCTCCTGCGCCTTGGAGGAGACGGCCGCAAACTCCTGCTGGACTTTGAGAAACCGCTTCTGGATTTGAGGACCCAGCAGCAGGAAGCCGAGGGAAAGCAGGGTGAGGAGTGAGACCGAGAGAATGGTCAGCTGCCAATCGATCAAGGCCATAAGGGTCACCGCGGCGACAAAGATGACGATGGTGTTGGCGATGTTCATCAGACCCATACCCAGCAACTGCTGAACGGCACTCAAGTCGTTGGTGGCTCTGGCCATGACGTCGCCGGTGCGAATTTGCTGGAAGAAGCGCTGGTCGAGCCGAAGCAGCTGCCGAAAGAGATCCCGCCGGAGCTCGTTCTCGATCTGGCGTGAGGCCCGGTTGATGGTCAGTCGCTGGGTGAAGCGGAAGAGTGCATCGCCGGCCGCGGCGCCCAGGATCAAGAGGAAGATCAGCGGCAGGCGTCCGGCCTGGTGGCGGGTGACGGCATCCACGCCGCGGCCGAGCAGAAAGGGCTGCAGGAGGGCGAACCCGTTAGCCACCATGATGGCTAAGAGCCCGACCACCCAGGCGGGGCCGTGTCTCAAGAGCGCGGCGCGAAGCCGCGTCGATTTCAGCACGAAACAATGCTAGCGACGGTTAGCGTTCGGCCCGGGCCTTGAGCTTGTCCAGGTATTTAGATTGACGGTGCCCGGCGACCACCCGCTCCAGCGTGTCGAGAGCGGCCGAGACTTCGGTAGGTGGCAAGCCTTCGAAGCTACGGGCCAGTGCGGTTGTATCGAGCACGGTTGATTCGGCGACTCGGCGAGCCCCATTTTTTGTCAGGGTGATAGACACTTCGCGCTGGTTGTCGGCACGTCGCTGCCGGCTGAGAAATCCGCGGCGATCAAGATCCTTGACCAGCACAGACGTGGTCGACTTGGGCAGAAGAAGATGGTCGGCAAGCCATTGCAGTGTCACCCCCCGGTCGGGAGGAAGGTGACTCAGCAGGTCAAGCTCATGCTGGCCAAGGTCTTCCGTGTCGCCTCGGTGCAGCTCGGCCCATAAGTCGCGGTAAATGCGGTCCAATCGCGCCGCCAAACGCCGGGCTTGCTCGCGTTTCGTCAGCGACTACCCCATTCCCACATCCCGTAGGACGCCTTTTGGGATAGCGGGTGGCCCGCCTGGGTCAGTCGAACACCGATGTCTCCCTGGTGATAGGACTCGTGGGCAATCAGGTAGCCGAGAAAGGCGATCGGATGCGGCTTGAAGCCTTTGATCTTTCCCGAATCCAGGCAACGTCCCAGCAGATCAGCGATCGCCTTGCCGGAGGCGTCGAGTGCCTGGCTCAGCCTGGAGGGGTCCGCCGCCTGGCCGGCATCCAGCTTCTCCAGCCCCTGGAGCCGCTCCGGCATCGCCGCCTGCAGCCACATCAGCCGGACATTGTGCAGGTGCGCAAACTGGTTTCCCGCGGAGCGGCCCTTGATGTCTGCAGCTGCCAGGGCTGCCGGGTCGACCGACCCGAGTACGAAAAGGATTATTCGTCCATGGATCGCCCATGTGTCCAGCAACTGTCGCCGAAGCTCACTATCCATCAACTCCCTCCATCGTTCCGCAGTGGAACTGTTCCAGTTTGGAACGATCTTACGCGATCGCGAACTGGCCGTCAACCGGAACCGACGGGCCAGCCGGCACTCCCGTGGAAGGGGCTGGCTTCGTCGCCGATCACGATCGCGCCCGGGGTCAGTTGACCGCTCGCCGCCTCAGTGATCACAAATCGGGCCGAGGCCAGCCGGCCCGGCACCTCGAAAAGCAGCCGGACGTTGACACCGCCCCCGCCAGGCAGGAGCAGGTGCAGTTCGTCGGGGTTGCGCGTCCAGAGGCGTTGTCGTCCCGTCTCGATGAAGGCCCCCGCCAGGACACTCCTCTGAGCACCGCGGCCATGATTCTCAAGGTGGACCTGGACCGCAACCGTGCGCGCAGCTGGGTCGGACTCTGCGCTCACCATCGAGGCACACCACTCGTCGAAGCACTTGACGTCACCAGGCCTGAGGTCCTGGGCTCCGCTCGCGGCGCTTACCCCTACGATCGCTGCCCCGTAGAGAAGCACCACTCCACCAAGGACGGCTAGGGGTAATACCGCCGAGCGCCGGGTGACGACGCTGACGGCGATCAGGACAGCGAGGCCGATCGTCACCACCACCACCAGCAGCATCAGGACTTGCGGGAGGGCAGGGTTCTCTTGAACCGTTGCGGCAATCACCCCGCGGTGATCACATCAAGCGGTGTGATCGGCCGTCGTGAGGTACTCAAGGGCGAGCCGGTAGCCGTCTATTCCCAGACCCGTGATCACGCCCACCGCGGCGCCGGCGGTGACGAGGTTCTGCCGAAACGCCTCGCGCCGGTAAAGATTGGAAATGTGCACTTCAACCACGGGCTTGCCGCAGCCACGCAGGGCATCCGCCAGCGCATGGCTGGTGTGGGCAAGTGCCCCCGGGTTGATGATCAGCGCATCACTTTCCTGGCCCTGGGTTTCGATCCAGTCGATCAGCTGTCCCTCGTGATTCGATTGGAGCAATTGGATGCTGCATCCGAGGGCCTTTGCCCGCCCCTCGAGCATCCGCTCCACATCGGCGAGTGTCCTTGTGCCATAGATTTCCGGCTCGCGCTTACCCAGCCGGCCCAGGTTAGGACCGTTGAGCACCAGGACCTTCATGCCGGTAACACCTTATCGAGTGCGGCGATGACGTGGACGCGGTCCACCCTGCAGCCCCACTCAGGCTGGCCGATGGCCTGGAGCAATACCCAGCCGATTTCGCCGGCATTTGATTTCTTGTCGTGCGCCATGGCATCCAGCAGCTCGCTGTGGGGAACGCGGGGCCTCTGCTCGAGCAGACCGAAGGTCTGGAGCAGAGCTCGCTGGGTGCGGACGACCTCGGGTGAGCACCTATCAGTGCTCAGGCTCAGTTCCGCTGCCACCTCCATCCCCCAGGCGACCGCCTCGCCGTGACGGATGGTCCCATAGCCGAGGACGCGCTCCAGCCCGTGGCCGACCGTGTGCCCGTAGTTGAGGATTGCCCGGGGCCCGGTCTCCCGGGGATCGTCACGAACCACCGATGCCTTGATCGCAACCGCCCGGCTGACCATTTCTCGCAGCGCGTCGACATCCCGCTCGCGGATCCGCCCTGATGACTGTCGCAGCCAGCCGACGAAGGCTTTATCGGCGATCATGCCCGCCTTGCAGACCTCAGCCATACCGGAGCGGAATTCTGCGTCGGGTAGCGTCTCCAGGTACTCGAGATCGCAAATGATCGCGACCGGTTGATGCACCGCGCCTACCAGGTTCTTTCCGCTGCGCAGGTTGATGGCGGTCTTGCCGCCAATGCTGCTGTCCACCATGGCAAGCAGGGTAGTCGGCAGCTGCAGGTAGCGAATCCCACGTAACCAGGTGGCCGCGGCAAAGCCGGTGACGTCCCCGACCGTCCCACCTCCGAGCGCCACCAGCGCCCCGGAGCGATCCAGGCGCAGCTCACCGAGACCTTCCAGCAGGGCCGAAAACGCGTCGATGGACTTGGCCGACTCGCCGGCAGGCAGCAGATGTACCTGGACGGTGAACCCGGCTCGGGCCAGCCCCTCGACGATCGGTCCGGCATGGGCCTTTGCCACGGCTGGATCGGTAACGATCACAACCGTGCCTTTAGCTCCCGACCGGAGCAGCGCGGGCCCGGGCAAATCTCCGAGGTTGCGACCGACGACCGCCTCGTGCTGAGCGCCCAGGACATCGACCGCGATGCGTTCCAGGCCGCTCGATGGGATACGGTCAGCGAGCTCATCTGCCACCATCTCCGCCGGGCGGCCGTCGGTGGCGGCGACCAGGTCCGCCTCCAGGTAGCGGCCGATTCGTTGGGGCAGAAGCGTGGCCACCGCGGTCCTGGCGTCCGATCCCAGCAGCGGCCGGCCGGTTGTTCCGTTGAGCCGTCTCAAGATCTCGCTCGGGCCCGCCGTCAGGGCGACGACGGAGTTGCCATCGCGAATGCGCTGCCAATTGTCGGTCGACAGCGGCGCACCGCCGCCGACCGCGATCACCTGGCCATCAGCTGCCAGAGCGCGCGCGAGGCAGGCGGCTTCCCGCCGCCGAAAGCCGGGCTCACCCTCGCTGGCGAAGATCTGCGACACGGACCTTCCGGCGTCAGCCGCCACCTCGTCGTCGATCTCCCTAAAAGGCCGGTTAAGACGTTGGGCGAGCAGCGGGCCGACCGTTGACTTGCCGCTACCCATGAAACCGATCAGAACGATGTTGTTCATCTTGGCAATCCCGCGAGATAGCCCTTCAGATTACGCTCGACTTCGGCGATCGAGTCACCGCCGAACTTCTCCAGGAAGGCAGCGGCCAGCACCAGCGCAACCATCGCCTCCCCCACCACCCCGGCCGCCGGCACCACGCAGATGTCGCTACGCTCGTAATGTGCCCGCGCCGGTTGCCTGGTCTTCAGGTCGACGGTGCGCAACGGTTTGAGCAGGGTCGAGATCGGCTTCATCATGCCGTGGACGACCACGGGCTCGCCGTTTGTTACACCCCCGGTCAGACCGCCCGCGCGGTTCGTCTCGTGTTTGAGGCCCCCTTTTCCGAAGCGAGGAATGTCGTGTACCAGCGACCCCGGCCGGCCGGACGACTCAACGCCGTCACCGATCGCCATTGCCTTGCAGCCCGGAATGCTTACGATCGCCTGGGCCAGCAGCCCATCGAGCCTTGTATCCCACTGTCGGTAGCTCCCCAGCCCCGCCGGAACCCCGCCGGCGATCACGGTGAAGACGCCGCCCAGGGTGTCGCCCCGAGCCCGGGCATCGTCGATGGCAGCGACCATGGATTTGCTTGCGTCTCGATCGGGACAGCGCACGGGTGAGGCTTCGACCGCAGTCCAGTTGATACGCGCCGGCAGCGAGGCCGATACCGCTCCGATGGAGCGGGTGTAGCTGCGAACCACGACCCCAAAAGTCGAGAGGAAACGCTTTGCGAGGCCGCCCGCCGCAACGCGCGCCGCGGTCTCGCGGGCGCTGGCGCGCTCCAGCACATCGCGGGCATCGTCGGCACCGTACTTCAACATCCCTGCAAGGTCGGCGTGGCCGGGACGCACCCGTGTGATCGGCTTGCGCTTGACGCCTTCCGCCTGGACGCTCATCACCGCCTGCCAGTTTTCCCAGTCGCGGTTTGAAATCTCGAGCGTGATCGGCGATCCCAGGGTCCGGCCGCCCCGCACCCCGGAAACGATTCGAGCCGCGTCCTGTTCGATCTTCATTCGGCCGCCGCGACCGTGCCCCCCCTGGCGGCGCGTCATATCGCTGGAAAGATCGGCAGCGTTGATTTCCAGACCTGCGGGAAGGCCATCAACGATCACTGTGAGGCGCTCGCCGTGTGACTCACCCGAGGTCAGGAAGCGAAGCGTCACGCGTTGATCCCTTCGGCAGCCCGCCGCAGCGCATCCCGCATGGCCGCGGCGGGGGCCACCCGCCCGGTCCAGATCTGGAAGGCGGCCAGTCCCTGGTGAAGCAACATCAGGCGCCCACTGTTGGACTTCCCGGAACGGAGGTCGAAGTACAACCGTGGGGGCGTCATCGCTGCGCTCCCGGGCAGGTCCGCAGGGGTCGCATTGACGACCAGCGAGGCTTCGGCCGTGACGCGGTCGAGCTGGCTGACAGCTACCGCCCCGCCGCGCTCCACTCCAAGCTCGCGGCACAGAACCTCTGCCCGCTGCAAGCTTCGATTGACTACGTAGACACGATCTGCGCTTGCCTGCAAAAAGGCAACGACCGCGCGCGCCGCCCCTCCGGCACCAATCACAGCCGCTACCTTGCCGGAGGGGTCGAAACCGAGCTCATCCAGGGCGGCGCCAAATCCCTGGCCGTCGGTGTTCCAGCCTTTCAGTCCCCGTGTGCCACGGCTGATGGTGTTGACAGCCCCGATGGCGCGGGCGGAGGTGTCCAGCTCGTCGAGTAGCGGAACCACGGCCTCCTTGTGCGGAATGGTTACGTTTGCCCCCAGGGTGGAGCGATCGCGCCGGATTTCCTCCACGACGCCTTGCAGCTGTTCGCGGGACACCTCTACCGGCTCGTATCGACAGGGGATACCGGCCGCCTCGAAGCCTGCATTCTGAAGGGCGGCGGACAGGCTCTTGCGGACCGCCTCGCCGAGCAATAAGACTCGCCGAGCTTCCTCAGGCATGAGCCAGCCTCTCGAGTTGGCGAAAGAAGCCCGGGTAGGAAATATCGGCACTCTCGGCGCCGCTGATTGTCGGGGGTCGCTCACCCGCCAGCCCGGCAATGGCAAGAGACATGGCCACGCGGTGGTCGCCAAAGGCGTCGACGCCGGCCGCACGCAGCCTGGTGGGACCGATGATCCGTACCGAGTCGCCCTCGACATCGATGCGGGCACCCATCCGCAGCAAACCCTCTGTCATGGAGCGAATACGATCGCTCTCCTTGAAGCGCAGCTCGCCCGCTCCCTCGATTACGGTGGTGCCGCGCGCCTGGGTGGCGACGACCATCAGTATTGGGATCTCGTCGATCGCCGCCGCCACGTCGGCCGCCCCGAGTTCAAGCGAATTGAGGGCACGACCGGTTACGGAGACTACTCCCGCGGGTTCGATCGCAGGACCCGCGGCCGGGGCAACGGTAACCGCGGCTCCCATCCTCTCCAGCATCAGCAGGAAAGCAGTGCGGCTCGGGTTGAGGCCGACTCCGGCAACGCATACGGACGAGCCGGGACGGATCGCGGCGGCGGCAAACCAGAAGGCGGCGGAGGAGAAGTCTCCCGGGATCGTCATCCGCAACGGGTCCAGCGACCTGCCGGATGGTCGCAGCTCGGCCAGCGGTCCGCTGCTTTCGATCGAGGCGCCCATGGCCCGGAGCAGGCGTTCCGTGTGGTCCCGAGTCGGAACCGGTTCTAGAACCTGGGTTGAACCCTCCGCGCCGAGGCCGGCAAGCAACAACGCACTCTTCACCTGCGCGCTCGGCAGCGGCAACACGTGCCGGCGACCGGTGAGCCGCCTGCCTGCGATTCGAAGCGGTGCCCTGCCGTCCTTCGCCTCGACCCGGGCACCCATGGCCAGCAGCGGTTCGACGACACGTGCCATCGGGCGCCGCTGAAGCGAGGCGTCGCCGGTCAAAGTTGCACTGACGGCGCTGCCGGCGAGCACCCCCGCCAACAAACGCATCGTGGTGCCCGAGTTGCGGCAATCGAGCGGCTCTGTCGGGCTCTTGATCGCCCTCAGGCCTTCCCCGCGGATCCGCACCCTGTCCCCCAGCCGATCGATATGGACGCCGAGCGCCCGCAGGCATGATTCGGTCGCCAGCACGTCTTTACCCGCCGGTACCTGGTCCAGCACCGTTTCGCCTTCTGCGAGAGAACCAAGAATCAGGGCACGATGTGCGATCGACTTGTCACCCGGGACCTCGATTTCAATCGGCGGCATGACGGGCCTCGGAAAACAGCTCGACCAGGTCGCCGCTCGCGGCGATCGCCTGCCGGTAACCGGCGAGCGTCTGTGTGAAGGAATCGATCGCCAGCAGCAGGTTGCCCCGGTTGGCGGTCGCGATGTCGGCGTACATCACGGGGTCACCTCCAGCAAGCCGCGTCATACTGCGGTACCCGGAGCCCGCGATCCTCTCGCCGGCTTGCTGCCGGGCCAGGGCCGCGTAGGCGGAGCTCAGGGTGAAGGCGAGGTGACTTACGTAGGCTGCCTGCCGGTCGTGCTCGGCGGCACTCATGACCACGGGTTTGGCTCCAAGGCTGGTGACCATGTCGATCCACCACTGGAAGGGCATCAAATCCTGCCCCGGCAGTGGCGTGAAGACCCAGGGGGTTCCGCTGAACATCTCCGGGTCGCTATGTGCAATGCCGGTTTCCGTCCTCCCCGCCATTGGATGTCCGCCCAGAAAGCGTCCCGGGGAGGGAAGCTGGCGACGGGCTAGATCGATGATGGGCAGCTTGACGCTGGCCACGTCGCTGATCAGTACGCTCGGTGGAAGCAACCGACCCACCGTCTCGAAGGCGCCCCGGAACTCCGCGATCGGGGTAGCGAGCAGGATGAGGTCGCAATCGCGCAGCGACTCTAAATGTGAACTCGCACTGTCGGCGGCACCCAGGCGCTCCGCCGCTCGGGCGTCGTCCTCCGACCGGCAGACACCGCTCACACGAACCCGTCTGGGGAGTCGACGCAACGCCATGCCGACCGAACCACCGATTAGTCCCAGGCCTACGATGCCTACCTCCCTCACGAGACCGGCACCGATTTCTTAAGCGCAGCGACCAGCGGCCCGAGGTGGTCCACAAGCTCTTTGAAAGCCGGAGGCGTCAACGACTGCGCCCCGTCCGAAAGGGCAGCGTCCGGATGGGCGTGGACCTCGATCAGCAGGCCGTGGGCTCCGGCTGCGATACCGGCCATTGCCATCGGCGAAACGAGCGAGCGCCGTCCGGTGCCATGGCTGGGATCGACGATGACCGGTAGATGGCTGAGTTCGCGCACCAGCGGCACCGCGTTCAGGTCGAGCGTGTTGCGCGTGTAGGTCTCGAAGGTGCGGATGCCACGCTCGCAGAGGATCACGTCGTAATTGCCCTGGGAGAGGATGTACTCGGCGGAGAGGAGCCATTCCTCGATGGTGGCCGACATCCCGCGCTTGAGAAGCACCGGCTTTCGTGCACGGCCCACCTCCGACAGCAGAGCGAAGTTCTGCATGTTGCGGGCGCCGACCTGCAGGACGTCGGCAACGTCGGCCAGCGCTTCGATATCGGGGGCAGCGAGCACCTCACAGACGAGCGGCAAGCCGGTCTCCTGCCGAGCCCGCTTCAGGATTTCGACTCCTTCACCCCGAAGGCCCTGGAAGCTGTAAGGCGAAGTGCGCGGCTTGAAGACTCCGCCACGCAATGCCGTGGCGCCTGCCGCCTTCACCAACCGGGCCGTCTCCAGGAAGCTCTCTTCATCGTCCACCGAACAGGGCCCGGCAACAATCCAGAGGCGATCGCCGCCAACCTCCTGGTCACCCACCCGCACGTGCGTGTCGCCGGCGCGAAACTCGCGGTTGGAGAGCTTGAACGGCCTGGTGATCCGGACGACCTCAGCAACTCCGGGCGCATCGGCGACGGCATCTCGCAGGGAAAAGGGATCGATCCCGATGACGCCGATCACAGTTCGCTCGTCGCCCCCGCTCAGGTGCGCCTTGAAACCACGAGCATGGACCTGGGCTACGAGGTTCTCGACCTGGGCTCTGGTCGCGTCGTGCCGCATCACGATGATCACGGTGTCGTCCTCAAGTTTCGGGCCGAGCGAAGGTAAACAAACCGCATCTCGGCGGCCTCGCGATCGGTGTTGACAAGGAGCATGACGCGGATGCAGTGCGGAATGCTGCGCTCGTTGGAGCTGGGCACCTGCATCTCGTGAGCGCAAAGAAGCGGTACGTGGGTCCATCCGAGACGCCGCGCGGCGGTCGCCGGGAACTCCGCAGTCAGATCGGTGGTCGTCGTGAACCAGGCTCCCGCGATCTGCTGCGGATCCAGCCGGTTCTCGGCGGCGATCTGTGTCAGGAGATCAGTCGTCGCTTCCAGTATCGCCTCGGCCGAATCGTCTTC
>DASWQQ010000007.1:0-3149 GCA_036403615.1 Candidatus Dormiibacterota bacterium
GACCAACACCAGCAAGGATCAGCCGGAGAGGATAGGCGCACTGGGCTTTCCAAAGGGCAAGCTGCTGGAACCGGCCATCGAAGTGGTAGCCGGTGACATCGCAGGCATCAGCAAGCTCCAGCTGACCGCTACCGGCGAGACCCTGTCGACTCGCGAGCATCCGGTTCGCCTGCCCCGCATCGAGTACCCGCCGCAGAGTTATAGCGCGGCGGTGGGCGCGAAGAACAAGGCCGAAGAGGAAAAGGTGAATGCCGCCCTGGTCAAGCTGGTCGACGAGGATCCCACGCTGACGCTCATCCACGAGCCGATCACAAAGGAATCGATTCTCCAGGGCATGGGCGACGTCCACCTCGATGTCGTGCTGGAGAAGATGAAGCGCAAGTACGGCGTCGAGGGGCTGCTACAGGTCCCGCGGGTACCCTACTCGGAAACAATCACGGCTACAGCCCGCGCCGAGAAGAAGTACAAGAAGCAGTCGGGCGGGGCCGGCATGTACGGCCACTGCGTGATCGAGATATCACCCCTGCCGCGCGGATCCGGCTTCGTCTGGGAAGACAAGATATTCGGCGGCTCCATCCCGCAGAACTTCCGGCCATCGGTTGAGAAGGGCGTGCGAGAGACGATGGAACAGGGTGTACTGACCGGCAATCCCCTGGTCGACATCAAGGTCAGCCTGCTCGACGGGTCGACTCATCCTGTCGACGGAAAGGACATCGCCTTCAAGCTGGCCGGTGCCATGGCGATGCGCCAGGCCGTGATGGACGCGCGTCCGACCCTTCTCGAGCCGATCATGGATGTCGAGGTGCTGGTTCCGGAGCGAAACATGGGCGACGTCATCAGCGACCTCAACGGGAAACGCGGAAAGATAGCCGGCATGGAACCCTCGGGCAATCACCTGGAAATGGTGAAGGCCCAGGTGCCGCTTTCAGCCATGTACCGATTCCCCATCGACCTGCGATCGATTACTCAGGGCCGGGGGCGCTACCAGATGAAGTTCTCGCACTACGAGGAGGTCCCGGCCCACGCGGCCCAGGCCGTCATCAACGCCTACCAGAAATCCAAAGGCGCCGAGGTCGAGGAGTAGCCGGCCCGAATTCTTAGTCGGAGGCCTGGCGGAAAAGAGGGATGACGTTGGAAGGCTTGGGGCGCCGGTTGGCGCGAGCCGCAAGCATCAGGTCTTCCTGGGCTTCGAAAAGCACCTCTGAGGTCCGCTCCACCGAGCGGTCGATTCCGAGCTTCTCGGTATAGCGTCGATCCAGCTGGCCGAGCAGGTGGACGATGCGGCGCCAGATATCCGCGGGAATGAATTTGACCCGGCGCAGACGGCATTCTTCGATCACGCCGAGGAGCTCGTCGGTTTCGCGCAACTGGTTGCGCGGCGTGGCCGCGGTGCGGCGCTGCCAGGCCCAGAAGCGATGCTGCGCGATCTCCAGCACCGTCCGTTCGATCCTGCCGATTCCTGGTTCGATCATGTCTTAAGCCAGCATGATAGCGGAGGGTTCCCGGTGGCGGAACCGCCTGAATTAGAGGAGTGGAGGACGCCAATGGAGGAGCGCATCAGCAGCGAGGCCGTCTACCCGGGAAAGCTTTTCCAGGTTTTCAGGGACAAGGTAAGTTTGCCCGGCGGTAGGACGACCGCCAGGGAAATCGTGCGGCATCCGGGTTCGGTCGCCATCGTCCCCCGGCTCAACGACGGTCACATCATCCTCGTTCGCCAGTTCCGTTACGCGACAGGCCAAGAACTCTGGGAAATCCCAGCCGGCACCCGAGACAGGCAGGGCGAGTCGCTCGAGGAAACAGCGCATCGGGAACTGGCCGAGGAAGCCGGCTTCAAATCCGGCCGCATGACACGCCTGGGGCAGGCTTACCTGGTCCCCGGCTGGGGTGACGAGCTGATGACCTGGTTCCTGGCGGAGGATCTCTCACCCACCCGGGCCGAGGCCGAACCGGACGAGTCCTTCCAGGTGAATCCGTTCGACCCAGCCTCGCTGCGCGCGCTGCTCAGCAGCGGGGGGCTGCAGGATGCGAAGACCCTGCTCGGCCTGGCGTGGTGTGGGGTTCAAATTCCTCACTGATGGGGAAAATTACGACAGACAGCTGTCGCATCGAGCTGGGATGCTGGCAGCGTGGAATCAGCCGGCGGCGTAAAGGGAGGGGCCTCTACGAACGTATGTTTGCTTTTGGCGTTGGTTCGTGCTAGGCTACAAGCATGGGCGAACTAGCCACAGTCCTGGCCGGCAGCCGGGATAGCCGACAGCTCACCGATGAGGTCACGCTGGCCCTGATGCGCCGCGTGGTCGAGAGCCTCTCGACCATGCACCCGGGGCGCTACACCGTCTATCTGGGCCGCCCTGACCCGGTGGCGGTAAGGACCGACTGGGAACGGGAGGCTGCCCTGATCCGGAGCGCCCGGCGGGCTGTCGTCGCCACTCCGGCGACCACCCCGCTGCCGCAGGAAGCGGATCGGCGCGATCCCGGCCTGGGCTGGCTGTCCGAGACCTGGTTCACCGCGGTTGTCGGCGACAACACGGCTATGGCTCTGGTCTGCAGGCCTGACTTCGACCAGCCGCAGGAGGCCTGGCTCCTCACGGAGCCCGACTCCGTACGGAGGTTGATCCGCTCGGTCGAGGGCGAGTTAGCCCGGCCCGACCCCCAGCTGCTGGCGGTTTAGTCTCACAGGGTTCCCTCTAAAATTGGGCCCTCGTGAGCCCCAACGAAAGCGCCTGGCCTCTGCTTGTCGCCGGGACGATCACGCGGGACGACGTCCGTACGCCCGCAGGGTTCAATCGGGACGGCCTCGGCGGCTCCGCGACTTATTTCACCCTGGCCGCCAGGCTATTCGCTCCGGTGAGCGTAGTCGCGACTGCCGGCCCCGACTTCATGTCCACCTTCAAGGCCGCCATGGCCGGCACCGGCGCAGACCTCAGGAGCGTTGCCCTGGCGCAGGCTCCCACATACCGCTGGCGCGCGGAGCACGACTACGAAACCGGTACCACGCGGGCGGAGACATCCGAGCAGGGCGCCTACCTCGCCTTCGAACCCAGGCTGACTTCCGAACAGCGTCACACGCCGATAGTGTTCCTCGGCAGTATGGAACCGCGTCACCAGTTGCGCGTGCTCGAGCAACTTGTGGAACCACGGATCGTCGC
>DASWQQ010000008.1:0-2378 GCA_036403615.1 Candidatus Dormiibacterota bacterium
TGGTCCACTCCATGCTGCAGCGCGATGGCTACGTCGACCCCGGTTCCAGCGCCGACGATCAGGACGTCTTTTGGACTGGTGCTGATCCGCTGATAGATGAGCCCGTAAAGCGGGACGGTTTGCAGCCGGCGGGCCGCTGTCTCCATAGTCTGGTGTGGGATCCCGTTCACCAGCACCGTGACAGCACCCGAGGCCTGGTGTATGAGTCGGATCTTGTAGTAGGGCGACCAGCTGTCGGTGGGTACCAGTGACTCAATGCCGAGCAAAAGCACGATGGCGGCCAGCGGCACGGCCTGCCAGAGCCGCCGGCGTCGTTCGAGGAGCAGCAGCATCGCAACCGCCACGACGGCGCCCCAGGCGAGCGGAGGCGCGCCCAGGAATGAAAGAAATGAGAAGGCCGTGATGCCGGCAATGCTTCCCAGGATGTCGAGCCGGTAGGCGTCGAGCGGCGGGAAGAGGCGGAACGTTCGCGCTACACCCTCGGCAATCAGCATCATTACCCCGGCAACTCCCAGGAACAGGATTGGCAGTGTGATCCAGGGCGGCAGCCCGCTCTGTACGCCGAGCGCCCCGAAGAAGATGAGCTCGGTTCCAGAGCGATCGATCTGGACCGGAAAGAGCCGGACAAATGCGACCAGTAGCAGTAGCCCGGCCGGGGCCAGCGGAAAGAGGTTGCGTCGGGCGTTGGCCCGCAAGAAGCCGAGCCCGATGCCAAGGAAGCTTGCCAGCAGGATGAAATTCGAGAAGTAAGAGAGGTAGAGGATGTTCGAGCCGGTCCACCGGATCAGCGCCAGCTCGACAAAGAGCATGAGAAAGCTGAGCCCGAGCAGACGCAGTCTCAGTCCGGCCGCGGGCGCGCCCTTCACGCCGCTAAGGATCTTCTGGCTACGCTTGAGCAACAGGTCCACACTAGCTTTTTATCCCCTGCCTATTATCACTTTGTGCTACTTTGTCTTGATGGGAACGGGGCATGTCGTTTGATCCCAACGCCCGGCTCGATCCGGGCCAGGTCGAAGATGTCCGCGGCGGCGGCGGTTTCGGCGGCGGAATTGGCGGAAGAGGCCTGGCGATCGGTGGTGGCGGGCTCGGCACCGTCATCCTCATCGTCTACCTGCTGCTCGGCGGCAATCTGTCAAACCTCGGTGCTGCTCAGGACCCGGGCACGGCCTCGCAATCGGCGCCCACCTCGCTGGCGCAGTGCAACACCGGTTCCGACGCAAACCAACGCGAAGACTGCCGTATCGTCGGCTACGTCAACAGCATTCAGAAGTACTGGTCCGGTGAGTTTGCTCAGGCCGGCCAGCAATATCAAGCTGCCAAGACGGTGCTCTACACCGACCAGGTTTCAACCGGCTGCGGAGCGGCGTCGTCGCAGGTGGGTCCGTTCTACTGCCCGCTCGACAAGCAGGTCTACATCGACCTGGCCTTTTTCCAGGATTTGCAGACCAGGTTCGGCGCCCGGGGCGGGCCACTCGCCGAAGGTTACGTCGTCGCCCACGAGTACGGCCACCATATCCAGGACCTTGGCGGCCAGCTATCGTCAGGCTCCGGCCAACAGGGAGCAACCGGCACCTCGGTACGCACCGAGCTGCAGGCCGATTGTTACGCGGGTGTCTGGGCGAACCATGCCGCCGCAACCGGTTTCCTGGAACCGCTAACGAGCGACCAGATTGCGCAGGCCCTCGATGCCGCCGCCGCCGTCGGCGACGATCGTATCCAGCAGAAAGCCCAGGGGCAGGTAAACCCGGAGACCTGGACCCACGGATCGTCCGCCGAGCGCCAGAAGTGGTTCAAGGTCGGCTACACGCAGGGCAGCCCGAAAAATTGCGACACCTTCCACGGGAGCCTCTGACTTCCAAGCCGCCTCCGACACCAGAAACTGACCCAGAATCGTAGACTTGCCTCGGCGGACATCCCCGCCCAACCTCAGCCGACCCGCCCCAGCCGGGCCGCTCGGAGGCAAAGGGAGGCGGACTCTCGGATGCGAATGAATTCCAGCCGGTTCGGCCGATGGGAGCGCTGCTGGGGAGGTTCTCAGGCGGCCAAATCGGAGGAATCACATGACGCGAGACCGAGACTTCAAGAAGGTTGTCCGGGTCAGGATGGCTAAAACCGGGGAATCATATGCCGCGGCGCGAGCCCAGCTGACCAAGCCGGCTCGTGGGGAGACGTTCGAGAAGGGCGAGGGGCCCGATGGGGTGCCACGCTTTCGGATGTACACCAAGCTGCAGACGCCTGAAAAGGGCTGGTCCGGCCTGGCTGTCCCCAGCCAGTTTCTCGGTGTGAGGCGCCGCGTCGGCCTCCGAGGCACGATGAATGGAAAGGCCTTCTGGGCGTCTGCGCAGCCGATGGGTGACGGTAATCACTGGGTGACGGTG
>DASWQQ010000009.1:0-4183 GCA_036403615.1 Candidatus Dormiibacterota bacterium
CCGAGGCGGGTCCCGACGATGTCCCCGGGGCGCCCGCCATCCGGCTGGCGAACCTGCGTCACTACCTGCTGGCTCGTCAAAAAGCGGACGTCCTTGCAGTAGGCGAGGCGGCCGGCTACCAGGGGATGCGCTGGTCCGGTATCGCCTTCACCAGCGAGCGCGATCTGGCTCGCTGGGGCGCGCCATACCACCGGACCAGCCGCAGTCGGTTGAATGGTTGGAGCGAACCCTCCGGCACAATAGTCCACGGCTTGCTCGAGGAGCTGGGCGCAGAGCAGCGGGTCATCCTCTGGAACACAGTTCCGGCCCATCCTCACCTACCTGGACTTACGATGTCGAACCGGCGGCCCATTCGTGGCGAGGTTGAACAAGGTGTCGTCTTCCTGGACAGGCTTATCGGCGTGATGCAGCCGGCGACAATCGTGGCTGTCGGGCGGATCGCCGAATCGATCCTTGGCGACCGTGGCGCTCTGTACGTGCGCCACCCGGCCCAATCCGGGGCGACCGCGTTCCGTGATGGGATGCGCCGAATTCTCCTCGCCAGGAGCGCATAAAACAAAGAGGCGGCCCCGACGGGGGTCGCCTCTCTTCCTATTTTGCGAATTCGATGATCCGGGTCTCCCGGATCAGGGTTACCTTGATCTGGCCGGGATAGCTCAGCTCGCTCTCGATCCGCTTGGCGATGTCACGCGCCAGGATCTGCGCCCGGCTGTCGTCGATCTGTTCCGGCTTGACGATGATGCGGATCTCGCGGCCGGCCTGGATGGCGAAGGATTTCTCCACGCCCTCGAACTCATTGGCGATGCTTTCCAGCTTCTCCAGCCGCTTGATATAGGTGGTGAGGGTCTCTCGCCGTGCGCCCGGCCTTGCCGCGGAAACAGCATCACAGGCAACCGTCAGGATGGCCTCCAGCGTCGTGGGTTCCACATCCATGTGATGGGCGGCGACGCAGTTGACCAGCGCCTCGGGCCGTCCCAATCGCTTCAGCAACTCACCGCCGATGATGGCGTGCGATCCCTCGACCTCGTGGTCGACGGCCTTGCCGATGTCGTGCAGCAGGCCCGCCTCGCGGGCCAGCGCCACGTCCGCCCCGATCTCTGCTGCGGCCATGGCACAGAGGAACGACACCTCTTTGCTGTGGGTCAGGACGTTCTGCCCGTAGCTGGTGCGGAATGCCAGCGTTCCCAGCAGCTTGATCAACTCGGGGTGCAGGCCGGTCACGCCGGTCTCGAACATCGCCTGCTCACCCTCTTCCCGGATCCGGTTCTGGACGTCGTTGCGAGCCTTAGTGACCATTTCCTCGATGCGGGCGGGATGGATCCGTCCGTCGACCAGCAGATGGTTCAGCGCTACCCGCGCGACCTCGCGCCGAACGGGATCGAAGCCGCTAAGGATGACGGCCTCCGGGGTATCGTCAATGATCAGGTCGACACCGGTCGCATGCTCGAGCGCCCGGATGTTGCGGCCCTCGCGTCCGATGATGCGTCCTTTCATCTCGTCGCTGGGGATGGCTACCACCGAGACCGATGTCTCAGCAGTCTGGTCGGCGGCGATCCGCTGCATCGCGGTGACAAGGATATTGCGAGCCCTCTTCTCGCTCTCCTCCTTCACGACGGCCTCGCTTTCCCGGATCTTCTCGGCGATCTCCTGGTTCAGTTCTTTTTCAAGGTTGGTCAGGATGCTGGTCCTCGCTTCGGCCCGGGTCATCCCCGAGATGCGTTCCAGCTCTTTGATCTGCTCGGCGAGAACGTCGTTTACTCGTTCCCTGGTTCGGCCGATCTCCAGCTCTTTTGCCGTGACGGCCTGGTCTTTGCGTTCGAGGTCTTCCAGCTTGCGATCGATCGACTCTTCTTTCTGTTGCACACGGCGTTCCGAACGTTGGATCTCCGCGCGCGCGTCGCGAACTTCCTGCTCCAGGCTCATGCGAATGCGATGGGATTCCTCTTTGGCTTCGAGGATCATCTCCTTGACCTGGGTATCGGCATCGGCCTTCAGCTTGTCGCGTTCTACCGTAGAGGCGGCAGCGCTTTGCTGGTTGGCGTTTCCGATCCAGAAGTAGGCGATGACAGCACCCACGACCGCACCCACAACGATCCCGATGAGCAGGAGTAATACGTTGGACATTGATTACACCTCGCTCTCTATGGACTTGTGAAGGTTCTTCTCACCGCGCGTGAGCGCGGCGGGACTAGTCGTTACAGCGCGACAAAATCTTGACCATATTAGTCGCGTTCAGGAGGGCTGTCAAACCAGCCGGCGGCCTGCCAGTCGTCCGCGAGCTGCCTGCAAACCCGGTAAATCAGGCCGCTGTCAAAGCCTCGCCGGCCGAGCCGCGCGCCAACCAGCGCCTGGAGGGCCTGCCGGTCCGCCGGCGGCCGCTGCCGCAACATGCTCCGACCCAGTTCGAGCGCCTGGGCAGCCTCGGCATCCCGATCAACCGTACCCAGGGCCGGAGCGGCGTTGCTGTCCTCGACGCCCTTAGCTCGTAGCTCGCGAGCGATCAGCCCGTAGCCCCGGCTCGTCGAGCGACGACGAACGAGCGACCGGGCGAACTCCTCGTCGTTGAGATAACCATCGCCCTGGGCGCGGTCGAGGGCAACCCCCACCGCCTCTGGTTCGAACCCCTGGCGCTCCAGCTTCTGCGCCAGGGTCGCCCGTGACTGCGGCTGCCGTGCCAGCTTCTTTAAGGCTGCCGAGTAAGCCGCCTCGGAGTTGGAAGGGTCGACGACAACCTGGGGCCGCGCGGCCCGGCGCCTCACGCCGGCTGAAGGACCCCTTTCTCGACCTTTTCGGCCTTGTCCAGCGCCTTCTCCTTGAGCCGCGCCATCAATTCCTCGCCGATCTTCGGGTTGGCCTTCAGGAAGCCGACGGTTTGCTCACGACCCTGGCCGAGACGTTGCCCGTTGTAGGAGAACCAGGAGCCGCTCTTCTCCACCACTGCCGCCTCCACGCCGGCATCGAGCACGCTGCCCCAGTAGGAGATGCCTTCGTTGTAAAGGATGTCGAACTCGGCCGACTTGAAGGGCGGAGCGACCTTGTTCTTGACCACCTTGACCTTGACCCGGTTGCCCGTCACGTCCAGGCCGCTCTTGATCGAGTCCACCTTGCGGATGTCCAGCCGGATCGAGGCATAGAACTTCAACGCCCGGCCGCCGGTGGTGACCTCGGGGTTGCCGAACATGATCCCCACCTTCTCGCGCAACTGGTTGATGAAGATGACTGAGGTGCTGGATTTGGAGATGGCGCCAGTCAGCTTGCGCAGCGCTTGCGACATCAGGCGGGCCTGAAGGGCGACGTGGCTGTCCCCCATCTCGCCATCAATTTCGGCTTTGGGCACGAGTGCCGCCACCGAGTCGACGACGATGACGTCGATCGCGCCGGAACGTACCAGCACGTCTACGATCTCGAGGGCCTGCTCCCCGGTATCGGGTTGCGAGATCAGCAGATCTTCCGTCTTTACCCCGATGTGGCCGGCATAGACGGGATCGAGGGCGTGCTCGGCATCGATAAAGGCGGCCGTCCCGCCCTGCTTCTGCGACTGGGCGATGACGTGCAAGGCGAGGGTCGTCTTGCCGGAGGATTCAGGACCGTAGATCTCCACCACCCGGCCGCGCGGAATGCCCCCGACGCCGAGCGCCAGGTCCAGGGTCATCGCTCCGGTCGGAATGGCATCGACGTTGCGCTGGGCGGCGGCGTCGTTCAGCTTCATGATCGCGCCCTTACCGTAGGAGCGCTCGATCTGCGTAAGGGCGGCGGTCAAGGCGCGGTCTTTTTCTGACATCTACTGTTCCCCTTGTTGGTGGCCGGCCCGGCCGGTGCGGACTACACTACTACTAATTTGTATATCTGTCAAGACATGGTCTGAGCGGCTTCGATCGCCAGCTTGAGTGCTGCCTCCACCGAGGCACTCCGATTCCGATAGCGGTCGCCCGACCACTGGTAGAGGTACGATCCAACCTTGCCTGCGGCGTCGATCCCAATGTAGGTCAACCCGGCCGGCTTTTTGCCTTCTGCCGCCGGACCGGCCACTCCCGTGATCGAGACCGCCAGGTCGGCATGAAGCAGTTCCCGGGCTCCGCTGGCCATCGCCCGCGCGGTCTCGGCGCTTACCGCTCCATGCGTTTTCAGCGTCTCCGGGGGCACGCCAAGCTGCTCCAGCTTGACCCGATCGGAGTAGCTGATC
>DASWQQ010000010.1:0-2947 GCA_036403615.1 Candidatus Dormiibacterota bacterium
CGCCCTCGGAGTTCTTCCAAAACCCGAAGCACGAACGCACTCGGGCATTCCTCGGCGACATCCTCGGCCACGGCCACTGAGCGCCAAGACCCTTCGCCTTGGCATTTCCGCCCATCTGCCACATCAGCCATTTTTGAGGAGGTAATACGGCCATGTCCAACAATCCGTTACGCAAACTCAACGCCGCTGGCCAGAGCGTCTGGTGCGATCACATCCATCGCGGCATGCTGGAGAGCGGCGGCCTGGCCGCGATGATCGAGGACGATGATCTGCGCGGAATCACGTCGAATCCCTCGATTTTCGACAAGGCCATCTCCGGCAGCCACGAATACGACGCGCTCCTTCAGCGCGAACTGCGCGCTCGTCCGGGGCAATCCAGCCGGGATCTTTTCTTCGCACTAGCCATCGAGGACATCCGCGATGGTGCCGACGTGCTCCGTCCGGTATACGAGGCCACCGGCGGTGTCGACGGCATGATCAGTCTGGAAGTCTCGCCCGATCTGGCCCACGATACCGAGGGGACGATCCGGGAAGCGCGTGCGCTGCACGCCCGGCTCGCCAGGCCCAACGTCATGATCAAGGTGCCGGCGACCCTCGCCGGACTGCCTGCCATCGAGCAGCTGATCGCTGACGGCATGAACCTCAATGTCACCCTGTTGTTTTCGGTGGAGCGCTATCAAGCCGTCGCCGAGGCGTACCTCCGTGGCCTGGAGCGCAGGCGTGCTGCCGGCCAGCCGGTTGGGCGGATCGCTTCGGTGGCGAGTTTTTTCCTGAGCCGCATGGATGCCGCCATCGACCCGCTGCTGGCCGACAAACGTCCGGATCTGCAGGGCAAGATCGCCATTGCCAGTGCCAAGCTGGCGTACCGGCGCTACCAGGAAATCTTCGGCGGCCCGCGTTTCGCCGCGCTGAAGGCGGCCGGCGCACTGCCGCAGCGCTTGCTGTGGGCGAGCACCAGCACCAAGAATCCCGACTATCCGGAACTACTCTACTGCGAAGCGTTGATCGGCCCGGACACCGTCAACACCATGCCGCCGGCCACCTACGAGGCGTTCCGTGAAGCGGGCCGGGTGTCACAGACGCTGGAGCAGGATGCCGCCGCGGCGCAGCAACAGATCGACGCACTCGGTGAGATCGGCATCGATCTCAAGGCACTTACCGACAAGCTCGAAGCCGAGGGCGTGACCATTTTCGTCAAGGCCTTCGACAACCTGCTGCACCACCTCGAATCGAAGACGGTCAAGCTCGCCGCCTGAGGACCTCATCATGGCGACCTTCCAGGATTTCGAACCACCGGTATTCACCGCACTCACCTCGGCAATCCGCGCGCTCGCCATGGACGCGGTGCAGAAGGCCAATTCTGGTCACCCCGGTATGCCCATGGGGATGGCCGAGATCGCCGAGGTGCTGTGGAACCACCACCTGCGCCACAATCCGGCCAACCCGGCGTGGCCGAACCGCGACCGCTTCGTGCTCTCCAACGGCCACGGCTCGCTGTTGCTCTACTCGCTGCTGCACCTCACCGGCTACGATCTGCCGATGGAGCAGCTAAAGCGCTTCCGTCGGCTGCATTCCAAGACGCCGGGTCACCCCGAATACGGCCTGACCCCGGGCGTGGAAACCACTACCGGGCCGCTGGGTCAGGGACTTGCCAACGCGGTCGGCATGGCGCTGGCGGAACGGCTGCTGGCCGAGGAATTCAACCGCCCGGGATTCGACATCGTAGATCACCAGACCTACGTGTTTGTCGGTGACGGCTGCCTCATGGAAGGGATCTCTCACGAGGTGTGCTCGCTGGCCGGCACGTTGGCTCTGGGCAAACTCGTCTGTCTTTACGATGACAATGGCATCTCCATCGACGGGCACGTGGACGGCTGGTTCACCGACGATACGCCCAAACGCTTCGAGGCCTATGGCTGGCACGTCGTAGCGAACGTCGACGGGCACAACCCGGAGGCCTTGCAGGCCGCCATCGTCCTGGCCAAGAACGAGACCGGCAGACCTTCGCTGATCTGCTGCAAGACGGTCATCGGCATGGGCGCGCCAACCAAGGCAGGTACTCACGAGTCGCACGGTGCGCCGTTGGGCGAGGCAGAGATAGCCGCCACACGTCCGGCGATCGGGTGGCACCACAAGCCGTTCGAGATCCCGCCCGAAGTCTACGAGGCATGGGACGCGCGGCAACGCGGCGCCGCCCTGGAGGCGGAGTGGCAGGCGAAGTTCGCGCGCTACCGGTCGGCCTACCCGAAGGAAGCCGCCGAGTTCGAGCGCCGTATGCAAGGAGAACTGCCGGCGGGCTGGGCGGAGCACAGGGCTGCGGTCCTCGAGCGAATCGACGCCAAGGGTGAAAGCATCGCCAGCCGCAAGGCTTCGCAGAACGCCATCGAAGCTCTTGCCCCGGCGCTCCCCGAACTGCTGGGCGGCTCCGCGGATCTCACCGGCTCGAACCTCACCAACTGGTCGGGCTCGAACCGGGTGACCCGAGAGGCCGGCGGCAACTACATTTCCTATGGCGTGCGCGAGTTCGGCATGGCGGCGATCATGAACGGCATCGCCGTGCATGGCGGCTACATTCCGTACGGTGGCACGTTCCTCATGTTTTCCGAGTACGCCCGCAACGCCATCCGCGTCGCGGCGCTGATGCGGGCGCGGGTGATCTTTGTCTTTACCCACGATTCCATCGGGCTGGGCGAGGACGGACCGACGCACCAGGGCGTCGAGCAGACCGCCACGCTGCGGCTGATGCCGAACCTGGATACCTGGCGGCCGTGCGACACGATCGAGACGGCCATGGCATGGATCGCCGCGCTCGAGCGCAGGGACGGGCCGACCGCGCTGATACTGTCGCGCCAGAACCTGCCGTTTCAGGCGCGGGATGCGGCCACGCGGGAAGCGATCCGGCGCGGCGGTTATGTACTCTCGGAGACCATCGGCGGGCCAGCCAGGG
>DASWQQ010000011.1:0-4155 GCA_036403615.1 Candidatus Dormiibacterota bacterium
GCGCCTGCTTGAAGACCTCGATCGCCCACTCTGAGGTGATCAGCGGCTCGTTGTAGGAGGTGGCAACGACCCTGGCCTCCTGCCGTTGCGCGGCATCGATCAGCTGTTCCGCCGTGCAATCCATCGGCTCGGAAAGCGCGCCAGGATCCCGCAGCGCTTGCGACGTGAGGTAGTTCTGGCAATAGGAACAGTGCAGGTCACATCCGAGCATGCCGAAGGTGAGCGCGTCAGAGCCGGGATAGGCGTGGAAGAAAGGCTTCTTCTCGATCGGGTCGCATTGGAGGGCGCCGACGTAGCCGCGCGGGACCATCAGCAGGCCCTCGTGGTTGTAGCGAACCTTGCAGATACCCCGCAGCCCCTCCTTGATCAGGCAACGATGGGCACAGGCAAAGCAGCGGACCTGGTTCCCTTCGAGCTTCTCGTAGAGGGAGCCGAGGGCGCCCTCGGCGACCCTGCGGTCGAGTTCGATTGAGAAGGGCGTTGCCTTGAGGGGCATGCCTTGCAATATAGCCGCGGCGCGGCAGGCCTCGACCTGGATCAGGCGGCGTTTTTGACGACGGCCAAACGCTTCGGTTTGACGTAGCCGCTTCCCGGCTGAGGCTCGAAAAACTCGAGCGGCACGGCGTTGCCGGTCGATTCCAGCAACTCCATGACCTTCGGGATGGCGCCGGTTGCGGTGTGCAATCCGGCCACCTTGCCGTTCTCGAATCCCGTCTGCTTGTAGACGAAGATGTCCTGCAGCGAGATCTGGTCGCCGTCGATACCGGTCAGCTCGGAGATGTAGGTGATCTTGCGGGTACCGTCACGCATCCGGTTTTGCTGGATGATGATGTTGACGGCGGATGCGATCTGCTCGCGGATGGCTCGCGAGGGCAACTCCATTCCGGCCATCAGGACGAGCGTTTCGAGCCGGGCGATCGAGTCCCGGGGCGTGTTGGCGTGGACCGAGGTTAACGAGCCATCGTGCCCAGTGTTCATGGCCTGGAGCATGTCCAGGGCCTCACCGCTGCGAACCTCTCCGACGACGATCCGGTCCGGCCTCATTCGGAGGGTGTTGATGACTAGATCGCGGATGCTGACTCCACCCTTACCTTCGACGTTCGGTGGCCGCGTCTCCAGGCGGATGACGTGGATCTGCCGCAGCTGCAGTTCCGCCGCGTCTTCGACTGTGATGATGCGCTCGTCGGAGGGGATAAAGGCAGACAGGATGTTGAGAGTCGTGGTCTTGCCCGACCCACCGCCGCCGGCCACCACGATATTCATGCGGGCGTTGACGCAGGCCTTGAGGAACGTGGCCATCTGCTCGGTCAAGCTGCCGTTGCCGATCAGATCGGCGATTTGCAACGGATCCCGACGCATCTTGCGGATGGTGATGGAAGCACCCCTGACCGCCAGCGGAGGGATTATGACGTTGACGCGGGCACCGTCAGGAAGGCGCGCATCGACCATCGGCGAGCTCTCGTCGACCCGGCGGCCGACGCCCGTAACGATGCGCTGGATGATCTGCAGTAAGTGCTGGTCGCTATCGAACTTGATGGCGGCCCGCTGCATCTTGTTGTTGCGTTCGATGAAGACCTTGTTCGGGCCGTTGACCATGATGTCCGAGATCGCGTCGTCTGCGAGCAGGAGGTCGAGGGGACCGAAGCCGAGGATATCTGCGAGCAGCAATCCGAGCAGGCGTTCGCGGGCCTGGGTATCCAGGTTGACCCGCCTGGCGCTGAGGTAGATGTCGAGCACTTCCGCGGCGCGCTGCACGATCGCTTCCCGGTCGAGATCGTTGGCGCGCTCTCCGAGCTCGCCGATGATCCGGTCGTGTACTGCGGCCTTGATCCGGTGGAAGCGCTCTGCCTCGGGCAGGTCGTTGAGATTGGCGTTGGGGTTGATCGGACCGCTCACCGAGGGAGCGGGGCGAGCGGAAGCCGGCGCGGCAGCCGCTGCCACTTCCGAAGCCAGGGTCCGGGGTTTGGCTACCGGGGCGGGGGCCGCCGGAGCGGGGGGGCGGATCGGAGCCGGAGCGGCTGGGTGGACCGGAGCCGGAGCGGCCGGGCGTACCGGAACGGGGGCGGCCTGGCGCTGGACAGGGGGCTGGCTTGACGGTGTGGGCGCCTTGGGCTGCGCCGGCGCCGGCGGATCACCCTGGGATTTCTGAATTCGATCGAGCAGCGACAACCGTGCTTACCCCCACTTCCGTCGTAATGTTTCGAGCTAGCCGAATGCTACGGAGCGTCCATTACGACCCGGGCTGCGTCCTGGTAACAGGCCGATGGCACGGCTGCCACAGCTATCGCGCCGGAAAGTGACCCTCAGCGAGGTCGCTCAAATGGCCCAATTCGGGATACGATGTCGCCAATTTTGTTTGGAGGTTGTTCATGTCGCTGAAAACGATCTTGCTCATCATCGCGCTCATCTGTTTTGTGGTCGATGCTCTCGGCAGCCGGACCAAATTCCGCGCGCCGTTTGGCCTGCTCCCAGGGGGCCTCGCCTTCCTTACCGCGTACTTCCTCTTCTAGCAGAACTTAGAGGAAGCCGAGCTCCATCTTGGCGTCGTCACTCATCATGTCGGCGCTCCAGGGTGGAGAGTAGACGAGTTCGACCGTGCAGGCGTCAACTTCCGGGACCTCTTCGACCTTCTTTTTGACCTCGTCGAAGAGGTCCTGGGCCCAGGGGCAGCCGATCGCTGTCAGGGTCATCTTGATGAGCACGTTCGCGCCATCGATGTTCACCTCGTAGACCAACCCGAGACTCATGATGTCGAGACCGATCTCGGGGTCCTTGCAGGTCTCCAGCTGGGCGACGATCTGCGCCCGGAGATCGGCGGCGGGCGCCTGAGTTGTTTCCATTACGTCTGCCATAGGGAAAGTCTAGTCCCCCACCTCGACATAGATCTCGTCGTTCTCGATCGTTACCGGATAGGTCCGGGCGGGAATGACGGCCGGCAAGCCGGTTACCTTGCCGCTCCGAAGGTCGAAGCGGGAGCCGTGACGCGGGCATTCCACGGACATTTCCCACAGGTCACCTTCGCTCAGCGAGTAGTCCTCGTGAGTACAGGTATCGCCGAGGGCGTAGAAGTTGTCGTCCCCGGCATGCACCAGGCAGATAGGGGTCCCACCCACCTCCACCTGCATCAGGGCCTCGCGTGGCAGATCGGCCACCCGGCCGACGCGCTGCCTAGTCAATCCTCGCGGCCAGTTCCTGCTCGACGATCTCCCTGGTGTGTAGAACCGGGATGCGGTCGATCACCTCGCCGAGAAAACCCTCCACCAGCATCCTCTCCGCCTGACCGCGCGGAATGCCACGACTTACCAGGTAGAAAAGGTGCTCTGGATCGACCGGGCCGACGGTCGCACCGTGGCTGCAGCGCTGGATGTCGTTGTTGAGGATCTCCAGGATCGGCTCGGAGGTGGCTCGAGCTCTTTCCGAGAGGAGAAGGTTCCGATTTGCCTGGTTGGCGGATGTGCCGGGAGCCGTCGTCTCCACCCGCACTACCCCGACATAGACGCTCCGGGCGCGGTCCCTGAGAGCACCCTTGAAGAGCAGGTCCGAGCTGGTATGAGCGGCAATGTGGTCCTGCATGGTCCGGAAGTCGAAGACCTGGTCGCCGGTGCCGAAAAAGAGGCCTTTCAGATCGGCGCTGGAACCCGGGCCTTCCAGCATCGCCTCAACGCGAAGCCGGGCAAAGCGGCCGCCCAGCGCGACGTCAACCATCTTGAGCTGGGCGTCGCGGCCCAGGTGGAACCTCTGGTTGGCGAACTGCCAGGTATCGACGCTCCAGCGCTGAAGCCCCACGTAGCCAAGGTTGGCGCCCTCTTCGAGAAAGACCTCGGCGGAGCCGCTGGCGATCGCCGTCTCCCGCCGGTCCGCGCTCAGAAACTCATCGACGTACTGGAACGAGGAGCCCTTGCCGGCGATCACCAGCGAGTGGGGCAGCACCGCCGCGCCGGCACCTGCCGACCAGAACTGGCTGACGAGTGGCCGGTCGACTACGATGCCGTCCGGAACATAGAGAAAGGTGCCACCGCTGAAGAGGGCGGCGTGGAGGGCGGCGAACTTGTCCCGCTCCGGCTTCAGGGCGCTGAACAGGTACTGTTCCACCAGGCCCGGGTGCAGTCGGGCTGCCTCGCTCAGCGGCATGAAGATAACGCCCTTCTTGCTCAG
>DASWQQ010000012.1:0-5598 GCA_036403615.1 Candidatus Dormiibacterota bacterium
ACCAGAAAGTCACGGAGCTCAAGCCGTGGGTACGCATCGTTGTCACTCTCTGGGTGCTGGCGACTGCCGCCTTCAGCCTTTACGCCTACGGAATGATGATGCTTCACCTGCCGGCGATCGTCGGGACGGCGTGGCAATCGCTCTGGTCGCAGATTGGCAATACCGGCACCGCTTTCGGGCACGGCGACGCTGTCAAAGGCATCTTTGGAGTCCTACAGGTGAGTCTGCTCGTACTTCCGCTCGCCGGCCTGGCGCTGACCATGGTCGGACTCGTGAAGCGGCTGCTGGCCGCCGGCTGGAAGCGGACCCAGGGAAAGCCCCTGGCGCGAAGCGGCTTCACTCTGGTTACCGCCGCGGTCGCGCTTCTCCTCGCGCTGGCCTGGTGGCCGCACAGCAACAATTACCGTCCAATTCAACCAACCGACACGGGCACGATCCAGTCGAGCGTTCAGAACGTTGCGCTCCCGCTGGGGATCGATCGTGTTCTGCCTGTGCCCTCCGCCTCGCCCAGCCCAGGGGTTAACGCGTCGGCGCAGCCGAGCGCGGGAGCCAACGCCAGCCCCAGCGCTCAACCGAGCGCCTCGGTCGCCGCCAGCAGCTCCGCGGCGCCAATCACCAGTCCCCAGGTGTCACCCAGCAGCAGTCCATAAAGCAGTCCATTAGAACGGAGGAAACCATGAGATCGATTTCGAGGCTTGAGCCGATGCGGAGATTGCTCCTGGTCGTCGGCATGACCGGAGCCCTGGCGGTTGGCGGCAGCGCTGCCGCATGGGCCGACGAGGCGCCGCCGAACCAGAACAACTACGCGATAGCTGAGAATCACCGCGACTTCTCGACCCTGGTGCGGACCTCGATGAAAATCGTCTACGTGACCGGGGACGTGACGGCCTTCAACGCCGCCGACGCCGAGGCGAGTTGCGTACATTGCAAGACGGCAGCAGTTGCGATCGAGGCAATCATTGTGATTGGATCGCCTCGCGTCTACACCCCTCAGAACGTGGCAATCGCGCTCAACACCAACTGCAGCTACTGCGATACGGCCGCCTATGCCGGACAGTTCGACCTGCAATATGCCGGCCCGGTGAAGCTGACCGAACGAGGTCAGGAGCAGGTGGAGAACCTCCGAGAACAGCTGAGCAGTCTTCGTCATTCCAGCCTCTCAGCCATGCAGATCGCTGCGCGGGCAGCCGAGATTCGCTGGCGGCTGGAAGCCGTTCTCAAGAACAATCTCGTGCCGGTAAATGGTGAAGGCGACCAGCCGATCGAACGCGACCACACCTCGGTTCGCGCCGCCTAGGGCCCCGAGTCTGAGTAAACGGGAGCCGGCCGGATCCCTCCGGGCCGGCTCCCTGTTCGGTGCGCGCATAGAATAGTCCGCGTGCCGAAGGTCTTGATCACCGAGACCGTGCTGCGCGACGCCCAGCAGAGCCTGATCCAGGGTCGCCTCAAGCTTCAGCACGTCTTGCCGATCGCTAAGACCCTCGACGAGATCGGCTATCACGCGCTTGACGCGTGGGGTGGGTGGACCTTCTCGGCGTCGATACGGGTCCTTCACGAAGACCCGTGGCAGCGGTTGCGCGCCTTGAAGGCCGCGATCGTAAAAACGCCCTTACAGATGCTGATCCGCGGTCAGACCCTGATATCGCAGGCGCACCAGCCCGACGACGTGGTGCGCGCCTTCATAGAGCAGGCGGTCCAGGCGGGCGTTTCCGTAGTGCGGCTCTTCGACCCGTTGAACGATCTGCGTAACCTCGAGGTCCCGGTCAAAGCTTCCAAGAAAACGGGTGCACGGGTCATTGGTGCGCTTGTTTACAGTCCGAGCCCGGTGCACGACCTCGCCTGGATGGTGAATGCCAGTCGCCGCCTAAAAGCGCTTGGTTGCGACTGGATCGGGATCGAGGACGTTGCCGGAATCCTCGGACCCGACGACGCCCGCGGGCTCGTCCACGCGCTGCTCGAAGGTACCGGGCTACCGGTAAGCATCCACTCGCATTCGACGACCGCACTGGCCCCCATAACGTATTTCGCAGCCATCGAAGCCGGCGCCACGGGGATCGATACTGCCCTCTCCGCGATGGCCTGGGGTGCCTCGCAACCGGCAACCGAAACCATGGTCGCTTCGCTGCGCGGGGGGCCGCACGACACCGGGTTGGACCTGCAGCAGATCGGTCAGGCGACCCGCTATTTCGACGAGCTGCACGATGACTACGCCGAGTTCCAGGACCCGATTGCATTTCGCAACGACATCCACGTCCTGGATCACCAACTGCCTGCGCCCGTGCTCGCTGTTTTGATCCGGTCGCTGCGGGAACATAAGGCGCTCGATCGATACGAGCGTTTGCTTCACGAACTGGTGCTGGTGCGGGGAGAGATGGGGTATCCGCCGATGGCGGCTCCCATCAACCAGATCGCCGCGCGCCAGGCACTTGCGAATACACTCGATGAGAAGCGCTATCAACATATCGAGCAACCCTTCCGCGACTACATCAAGGGTCTCTTTGGGGCTCCGCCGGGCAGCGTCGACCCCGAGGTGAGAAAGCGGGCGCTGGGGGGCTCCGAGCCGATCACGATCCGACCCGCCGACCTCTTGAAACCAGCGATGGACCGCGCTCACCGTGAGATGCGCAAGCAAGGCCTGACGCCTACAGGCCCGGACCAGGTGCTTACTTACATTCTCTTTCCTGCCGAGGCACCAGGCATCCTGCGTCCGCCGCCCCGCGTCGAACCGTCCTCCAGCCCCCAGCAGCAACCGGTGCCCGAGCCCGCGCCTGTTGTGCCCTCCCCGCCAACACCGGCACCCGTCGTAAACACAGATGGCGCCGTCAGGGAATTCATGGTGGAAGTCGACGGCGAACCCTATCACGTGCGGGTCCGAGGAGAAGGCATTAGCGCCACGACGCCGAACGCGACTCGAGCCGCAGCCGCCCAACTCCCAGCCTCGGCGGCGCCACCGAGCAACGGGGCTATCCAGGCGCCGATGCAGGGGATGGTGGTCAAGATCAAGGTCAAAGTCGGTGACCATGTCAAGCTCGGCGATGTCGTCGTGATACTCGAGGCGATGAAGATGCAGAACGACATCGTTGCCACGTTAGGAGGTACGGTGCGCGAGATCCGTGCCAAAGAGGGCTCGATCGTTTCCCCCAACGACGTGCTGATGACGATTGGCTAGCGTCACCCGCGTCCTCGTCGCCAACCGCGGCGAGATTGCCATGCGCGTAATGCGTAGTTGCCGCGAAATGGGTATCCCGACGGTAGCGGTTTATGCCGAGCCCGATGCGCGCACGCCCCACGTCTACTTCGCGGATGCGCGGGCGCCGCTGAGCGGGGCGTCTCCGCGGCGAGCCTACCTCGACATTGCGCAGATCATCCGCCTGGCGCGCGAGCACGGTGCGGATGCCATACACCCGGGCTACGGTTTTCTTTCTGAGAACCCTGCCTTTGCCGACGCTTGTCTTACGGCAGGCTTGACCTTCATCGGTCCCGGGGCGGACAGCATGCGGGCGATGGGTGACAAGGTAGAAGCGCGCCGGCGGATGACGGGTGCCGGGGTTCCGGTGGTCCCCGGTTCGGGCGCCCTGAAGGACGACGCCGCCGCGCTGGTGGAGGCGGACAGGATCGGTTACCCGGTCCTGGTGAAGGCCGCGGCCGGTGGTGGCGGCATAGGGATGCGAGTGGCGCAAAGCCGGGACGACCTGCCCGCCGCCTTCGAGGCCTGCCGTCGAGCCGCGGAAACTTCTTTTGCCAGCCCGGATGTTTACATCGAGCGCTACCTGGAACATCCGAGGCATATCGAGATGCAGATCATGGCGGACGCGCAGGGCAACACGCTGGCGCTGGGGGAGCGAGAATGCTCGATTCAGCGGCGCCACCAGAAACTGCTCGAGGAGACACCCGCCCCGGGCCTTTCAGACGATTTACGCAGTGTCATGAAGGAGGCGGCGGTTCGGGCAGCATCGGCCGTCCGGTATCAGAATGCCGGGACGATCGAATTCATCGTTGCCGGTGGTGAGTTTTACTTCCTGGAAATGAACACGCGCCTGCAGGTGGAGCACCCGGTGACCGAAGCGGTGCTCGGCACCGACCTGGTGCGCTGGCAGATCGAGGTCGCGCGCGGTGAATCGCTACCGGCAGGCGGCTTCGGGCAGCCGCGAGGCCACGCGATTGAGTTTCGGATCAACGCTGAAGATCCACTGCGGAATTTCATGCCCGCTCCACGCCGCGTGATGCGGTACGCTCCGCCCACCGGCCCAGGGGTCCGGGTGGATTCGGGGGTCCGCCCTCATCAGGAAGTATCGCCTCACTTCGACTCACTGCTTGCCAAGCTGATCGTGTTCGCCAGTGACCGTGAAGCCACCATCGACCGCGGCAAGCGTGCTCTGCAGGAGTTCGTCCTCACCGGCCCCAAGACGACCATACCGTTCCACCGCGCGATCCTGGAGGAGGCTGACTTCCGGGCAGGCCGCATCTCGACCGGCTTCATCCCGGATCACCCGCAACTGATGGAGCGTGCTCGAGACTTTGCCGCGCAGACGTCCCCGCTCGAGCAGCTTTACGGTGGAGGGGAGGTCGCGGCGGCGATCGCCGCCGGCGTGGTCGCAGCGGAGGGCTAGGCTAGCCCCCGATCACCAATGGCGTGGTGTACGACTCCGAGATAGGAGCGCCGTTGATGTCCGCAACTCCGTTCGTAATCACCAGCGAGTACCTCCCGGATTTCAGCTTGACCTCGAGTGTGACCAGGTGGCCGTCGGGATCAAAGCTGACACGGGTCTTTACCGGCGTGCCCTGGCTGTCCTTGACCAGGATGGTGTCTGCCGAAACCGAATCCGGCTTCAGGTCGGAGTCGAATCGGACCAGTATCTGTTGCGCGGCGCCGCCCTGCCTTACCTCCACCGACACTACGGTTGGTCCCCTGCCAAGCTGCACTGTCGCGGTGGCGGTGACAGCATCGATCAAGTAGCGCTGGTCCTGCAGCACGACGGTCAACTGCTCCTCGAAGAAGCTGGTCTCGATGTTGTTGCGAGCGATGAAGAGGCGCGCCCCGATCAGGAACTTGTTGGTGCCTGCAAGTTGGACGCTAACCGGGTAATAGCGCGCGAACTGAGCACCAGGGCTCAGCAGGTTCGATGCTCCGTTGTTGTAGGCCTGTTGGGCTGCTGAATCGAGCTGGGCCTGGGCACCGCTCAGGTCGCCCTTGATCCGGGCCTGCATGAACTTGTCGACTTCGGCAAGAGCCTGGCTTTCCGCGTTGTCGACGGCGGAGGGGCTACCGACGGTGGCCTTGGCGGTCCAGAGCGATGTGCCGCCGGCCTCGTCGCGCCGGCTGAAGAGGACCAGGTCGGCACGCGGAGACCAGAGCGGGTTGCTGTAGTCACGCTGATTGCTTCCAAAGCCGGTGGGGGTGCTGCCGTCGGCGTTGATCAGGAGAAGGTGAGAGTGCTTGTCCGTCGCTGGACCGGTATGGACCGCCAGCAGCAGGGAGGCGCCGTCCGGCGACCAGTTCAGATCGGACCAGGTTTCCCCTGGTGCGCTGTTCGCGACCCTGCGTGCCGACTTCAGATCGGCGCCGTCGTAGAGATCCGTCCCCGCCCCGCGCCCAAT
>DASWQQ010000013.1:0-4894 GCA_036403615.1 Candidatus Dormiibacterota bacterium
GGAAGTCTAAGTCGGAAGTGCGGAATAAAGCTCACCCCCAGCTGGTTTCCGACCTTGTACGCAACTGGATGTCAGTAAAGAGGGCAAGCCGATGACAGGATTACTAGCACAGACCAACGCCACCATCCGTGAGGCCGAGCGTCGCCAGCGGGAAGCCCGTAACCGGGAGAGCCAGATCCGCCGGCCGGTAAGGCTGATCGATCAACTGCTCCAGGAGCTGGAGGAGCTGAATCTGAAGGGGATGAAGCGCGTCCCGATGGCTTACGAGCCCCGCCTGGACGAGATCGTCAGCCTGGTGGCGAGCACTCCGGCGGTGGTTGACCAGCTGGGCAACGTCAAAGTGAAGGTCGCCATCCCGAAGCTGATGGATGCTCTATACGCCATCGAGGAAGCTGTCTTCGTGGAGCGCACCGGTCCGACGATCGAGCCGGACGAGGAACGCTTCCCGAGCGACCTGTTCACCGCCGCTTAACCTTTAGCCCCGAAGCGGCGTTACGATAGCGCGGTGCCGAATGCGCTCGACCTGATGATCCGCCTGCTGGTGGCACTCATCCTGGGGGGAGCCATCGGACTCGAGCGGGAGCGCCAGGAACGCGCCGCTGGATTGAGAACGGTAACCATGGTGGCGCTGGGCTCGTGCCTCTTCACCCTCCTCAGCGCCTACGGGTTCCAGAACACCGACCCTTCTCGGGTGGCAGCCCAGATCGTCACCGGGATCGGGTTCCTGGGCGCTGGCACGATCTTTCTGCGCAAGGACCTGGTTCGGGGCCTGACCACCGCGGCCACCATCTGGGCAACGGCAGCCATCGGCATGGCGGCAGCCACGGCCCAGTATTTCGAGGCAGTCTTTACCACCCTGCTTGTGCTGGCCGTCCTGATGGTGCTCAAGCCGATCGAGCGCCGTGTTTTCAAGCGGCCCGAGGAGGCCACCGTGTCCCTGATCATGCCGCGGTCCGCCAGCGAGATCGAAGCCGTGACCGTGGCGCTACGCAAGATCGGAGCCGTGCCTCAGTCGGTTCACTTTCAGGAGATGGAGGCCGGCGACGACCGCCTGAACATGGAAGTGGAGATGCCTGCGTCCTGCACTACCAGCGACATCGTCCGTCAGCTGCGTGGGCTCGAGGGCGTGCGCCAGATATCGATCGCCCGGGAGCTCCGGGAGGACCGCTCTAGGGGAGGTACCTGATAGAATCTGACCCGTAAGATTCGGGAGGTGGTGCCCATGGCAACATTTGACTTAATAGAGAGCGGCGCCTAGCGGCGCCGCTCTTTCTTTTTCAGGCACCCTCTCCGCCGAACCGAGGCTTCCGCTTTTGCAAAAAGGCCGCAACTGCCTCCTGATGGTCGGGTGTGCCGGCGGCGAGCGTCTGGAGCTGCGACTCCAGCTCCAGGGTTTGCTCCAGGTCCAGGCTCATTGCTCTTTCGAGGCCTCGCTTGATCAGACGGTAGGTCTTTACTGGGCCATCCGCCAGCCTGGTTGCGAGCTCCATCGCCTTCGTTGTCAGAGCCTCTGCCGGCACCACGGCCGCGATCGCCCCCAGCCGCTGGGCCTCCTCGACCGTCATCGCCTCCCCGGTGAGCGCCATCTCCGTCGCCTTGGCGAAGCCGAAAGTGCGTGTGAGGAAGAACATGCTACCGGCGTCGGGAACGAGGCCCACCCGGATGAAGACAACGATCAGCTCGGCGTTCTCGACCGCGACCCGTAGATCGCAGGCCAGTGCCAGGCTCAAACCAGCCCCGGCGGCGGTGCCGTTGATGGCTGCGATTACGGGTTTTGGACACTCCCGGATCGACCTGATCAAGGGCGCGTAGTTGCGTCGCAGATCTTCGCCGAGTTCGGTCTCGCCCGCCTGGCGACGAGCGTTCACCTCTCGCAAATCGGCGCCGGTACAGAAGGCTCGTCCGCGCCCGGTGAGGATGACGCATCCGATGGAGGAATCACGGCCGCCCGCCTCGATCCCCTTGCGTAGCTCGCGGAGCGACTGCTGGTTCAGTGCGTTCAGGGCTTCCGGGCGGTTCATGGTCAGGGTGAGCACGCGCCCGCTCCGGTCGCTGAGAACCGGGTCGCTCATCGTCCGGTGAAGGTCGCCGGGCGCTTCTCGAGGAATGCCTTCATACCCTCGCGCTTGTCCTCGGAAGCAAAGAGGAGGTAGAAGAGTTTTCGCTCCAGCTCGAGGCCGGCACTCAGCCCCACCTCCGAGGCCTGGTTGACCGCTTCCTTGCCGAGCCGGACTGCCAGCGGTGGCCGGGCGGCGATCAGCCGGGCGAGCCGTTTGGCCTCGTGGAGGTGGGCTCCGTCCGGGACGACCCGGTTGATCAACCCGATTCGTTCGGCTTCCGCCGCTCTTAGCGGTTCTCCGATCAGGACCGCCTCCATGGCTTTCGCCTTACCGGCTGCGCGCGCCCATCGCTGGGTGCCCCCCGCGCCCGGGATGATGCCGATCTTTACCTCTGGTTGGCCGAACTGGGCGCTTTCTGCGGCCACGACCAGGTCGCACATCAGGGCCAGCTCGCAGCCGCCGCCCAGTGCGTAGCCGCTGACCGCGGCTATCAGCGGTTTGCGCAGGCTTCGTAGCCGAGCCCAACGGGCGGTGTCGTCGTCACGGAGGATGTCAACCGCCCCCGTCTCGGCCATCTGGCCGATGTCGGCCCCCGCGGCAAAGGAGCGGTCGTCACCGGTGAGGATCAGGCAGCGGATGGCGTCGTTCCGATCGAACTCGGCGAGCGCCTGGCCTATCTCCTCAATGGTGGCCGGGTTAAGGGCGTTCAGGACCGCCGGCCGGTTGATTCGTACGATCCCGATCGGTCCATCCACCTCGGTCAGGACGAACTCGAACGGCATTGGGACAGTCTAAGCCGGTCTGGGCCTGGTGCCAGCCGGGAGCCCCAGCTTCGTTATAGCGGGGTGAAGCGGTGGGCGGCGATCCTGTTCCCGGTACTTACGCTCCTGCTCTTTCCCCGCCCCGTGGCCGCCGACGAAGCACCCTTTCGGACCGTGATCGATAAGTTGATTCCGGCCACCCCGGGGCTCACGATCGAGGGGGCCCAGGGGGGTTGCGACTTCGTCCTCAAGAACCAGACGGGCCAGGATGTCTACTTTTTTGATCAGTCCAAGCCTTCCAAGCCGATCCGCTTCGCGGCTCAGCCCAAGTCGGCGCAACCGCGACCGCCGGTCGCCGTACACCTGGCGGGCGCCTGGCCCTGCGCCAGTCTGCCGGCTGTTACTGAGGACCAGCACTGGAACAATACTCGGGCAACGGTGCTGATCTGGTCGGTAGCCGGATCCGTCGGGGTGGTCGCCTTCCGGATGCAGGCACACACTGAGTACGACCCCGCGCTCGACCCGGCCGCGCAGTACATGTTTTACGGCCGGATGGCTGCGGGCGCCCTTGCCGTCGGAGGTTTCTTGATGGCTATTCCCTACCTGCTCCGGCGCCGTCGCGAGATCCTGGGGCCGCAGAAAAAAGCCGCCTGAGCCGGTTCCGGAAGCTGTGGAAAACTGCCTCTGGACGGATCGTAAAACTGCCCATATAATCCGGGCAGATCCTGATGGAAGGGAAGGGGCGGTATACAGAAAGGGCCAATACGCATATTGATTTTCTGATACCGTCGTTGTAGAGTTCTAGCCATGATCGGAACCAGGGCGAAGGCAATCGCGGCACCGGTCGAGCAGTCGGCGGAGGTCGCGGCCCAGCGAAAGGATTCCGTTCCCTTCCTGAAGAAAGCCCTGATCCTGATCGGCTTCTGCACCGCCCAGCTCCTCGACGTCACCACCACTCACATCGGCCTCGCGGGTGGCCGGCAGGAACTCAACGGGGCCGCGGCCTGGATCATCGTGCACAACGGCGAGTACGCCGTCTACGCTATCAAGCTCACTCTGGTGGCCACGCTGGTCGGCCTGCTGCTCGTCTTCGGCCGCAAACGGAACAGCATCTGGAACGCCTACCTGATCGCTGCCTGGATCACCACCTTCGCGGTCCTGAACAACGTCTACCGGATCCTGAACTAGCACCCCCTGGGATACATTGGGGTCGTGGTCTTTGCCGCGATAACGTTCGCCGATATCCTGACACCACTCTTCTTTTACGTGGTGATCGCGGCGTACATGGCCTTCGTCCTCAGCTCCGCCTGGCAGTTCTCACGACGGACCGAGCCCGGCCGCATCATGCGCGCCATCAACCTCTCCCTGGTGCCGCTCGGCGTTCTGGTTGCGCTGGTGGGAGTGCTGGCGGCCAGCTTCAATGGTTTCTCTCATGAGGAAGGAACTCCATCAACCTTCTGGGCAATAGTCATGGTCGCACTCGGCCTGGGAGGCGCTTCCTTCCTGCTCGGCGTCGAGGGCGTGCTCATCCGCGCCCGCATTCGGTCCTCGGCGGTCGAGCGTCGGGCGATCGGCTTTCGCAGCCTGAGCCTGATCTCCACTACCGTGCCCTTGATCGTCCTGGGGGCGCTCTTCCTCGCTTTCGCGCTGCACATCGTCACCTTCTAGGCCTATACTTGACCGCGTCGATCAACATCTAGAGGCGCACGACGTGCGGATGCGATTTTCGATGAAGACCGAGTACGGTGTACGGGCCATCGTCGAGCTGGCCGCGCACGCCGGCCGGGGGGCCTTACAGAGTGGCGAGATCGCCCGGCGCCAACGAATCCCAGGCCCCTTCCTGGACCAGGTGCTGATGACGCTTCGGCGGGCGGGACTCATCGATTCCGTCCGCGGTCCCCATGGCGGTCACAGGTTGGCTCGCAACCCTGAAGAGATCCGACTCGACGAGGTGATCGCGTGTCTCGAAGGCGGACCGAGGGAAAACCGGTCAGAGGGAAGTGGCGACGGCGACAGCCGTGTCCTGGCCGAGGTCACCCGCCAGGCGGAGCGCGCCGCCCGCGAGGTCTTCGC
>DASWQQ010000014.1:0-1634 GCA_036403615.1 Candidatus Dormiibacterota bacterium
CCCGCCAGGCAGCACATTGTGTCAGTGCGGCTTCGAGCACGAATTCGGTCAGTGGTCCCACCAGGCCCGCTTCCTCAGCGAGTGGTAGGAAATCAAGGGGCGGCACCATGCCGAGTCTCGGGTGCGGCCAGCGAATCAGGGCTTCCATCGTGGAGACCTCGCCCGTCTCCAGGTGAACCTGGGGCTGATAGTGAACGAGGAACTGGCCCTCATCAACCGCCGCACGCAACTCCTGCGCAAGCATCAGTTGGTTGCCGCCATCCTGGCCATCGCTCCGATAAATTTCCACGGAAGACCTTCGCGACTTCGCCCGGTACATCGCGACGTCTGCGCATCGTAGGAGTCCCGCGGTGTCGGTCGCATCCGTCGGAGCGATCGCAATACCGATGCTGGCACTCATGCGGACGCTGACGGTGCCTAGAACAAAGGGCTCCTCCAGCCCGGCTAGGAGGCGTCGGGCAACTGTGGAAGCGTAAGTCGGGTCGGTATCCATGAGGAGGACGCCAAGCTCATCCCCGCCGACCCTTACAAGCAGGTCCGAACCTCGAAGTGAGCTCGTGAGGCGGGGACCTACTTGCTTCAGCAGGTCGTCCCCGACGGAATGACCAAACGAGTCGTTTATCTCCTTGAAGTGGTCGAGGTCGATGTAAAGGAAGGCCAGCCGGCGCTCCGGTGTACGCCCTTCGGCGTGATCCTTGAAGAACCTGCCCAGCACATGAATGAGCTGCCGCCGGTTGGCGAGACCGGTTAACTCATCGGTGATAGCCTGCCGGTGGCGTTGTTCGGTCAGCCCCCTGAGGCGGCGCACTGAAAGTGCCAGACGAATTCCGACGGTCACCAGTGTTGCAGTGGCGAGACCGATGGCAATACGGTCTACCCGATCAAGCGACCCGACGAAGAGAATGGCGAGCCCGGACAAGGCACCCAGGCCCGGAAGTAGGAAACTGGGTGGGCGCGGGGATGCAAGTGGCTCGGACCGGCCAGGACGGAGCCAGATCGCCATGGACATCAGCAGAATCGCCGTCGGCCAGGCGACCGCGTCGAAAATGAGGCCGATGTGAGATCCTCCCTCGCCAGAGTGGAACAGGTTGAAGGTGTCACCGACGGCATTGATGGCAGAAGCGGCGGCAATCAGTAGCCAGGGCGGTCTCCTCATCGGGAGAATCGCCGTGCCGCCGACCGCCAGAGCTAGAAGTAAAACGTCACCGACTGGGTAGGCCAGGTTGGTCACCACCGCCAGCGGATTACCTCCCACCGATTGAAGGACGCTGGCAAAGGCAAAGGCGGCGCATAAGGCTGCGGCCCCCAGGCCGGCAACCGCTCCATCGAGCCAGGTGGCCGGGATGAATTCCACCACCTCGCGGCGGAGGAGGAGGACCAGCGCCACGTAGGCCAATGGGTAAAAGCCCAGGTAGAAGGCATCGACGAGCGAGGGCGTCGGGGGGGTCGCCCCTCCAGCCGACTCCCAGGCCTGCAGGGCATCGCCAATTGCCCACGCCAGGAGGGCGGCTCCAAGCACCAGCGGGATGTGGCGGTCCCGCTGCCGGCCCAGCGCCCGAGCAACGCACAAGCCGGCGGCGATGAGTTCAAAGGCTGCGACCATCCAGCCGTCGACCAGCGGCCACGATTCGTCG
>DASWQQ010000015.1:0-4666 GCA_036403615.1 Candidatus Dormiibacterota bacterium
CCTCTCCTTTTCCGGCCAAGTCTCCAGTTAACCCTGGTCACGAGATCGACACCGCAGGCAATCTTAAGAGCTCGGCTGTCTCTTCACGGCACGGTTCGCGAACTCGCTGAGGCTTCGTCCCGGCAGTGGCTCGTAGAATCGAGTTCAGGCGTTACCCAGTTCCCCAGAGAGGTTTCTATTGGAACATCCCAGCACGATCGCTCAGCTACGTCAGAGTGAGTACCGCGTCCTTCCCGTCAAGGAGGAGATGCGCAAAAACCTCGTCCGGAAGATCAAGTCGAACGATCAGCTATTTCCTGGAATTATCGGTTACGACGCCTCGGTAATCCCGCAGCTCGAGAATGCCATTCTGTCGGGCCAGGACATCGTCTTCCTGGGCGAGCGGGGACAGGCCAAGAGCCGGCTGATCCGCTCGCTGGTCAACATGCTCGACGAGCAGGTGCCGATCATCGACGGCTGCGAGATCAACGACAGTCCATATGCGCCGATCTGCCGAGCCTGCCGCGACCGTGTCGCGAAGGACGGCGACAAGGTCCAGGTCCGCTGGATCACGCCGGACGAGCGCTACAGCGAGAAGCTGGCCACGCCCGACACCTCGATCGCCGACCTGATCGGCGAAGTCGACCCGATCCGGATCGCCGAGGGGAAGTACCTGGCCGACGAGCTGACGATCCATTTCGGCCTCGTGCCCCGCACCAACCGCGGCATCTTCGCCATCAACGAGCTACCGGACCTGGCCGAGCGGATCCAGGTCGGACTGCTCAACCTGATCGAGGAGCGCGACGTCCAGATCCGCGGCTTCAAACTGCGCTTGCCGATCGACGTCTACGTCGTCGCCAGCGCCAACCCGGAGGACTACACGAACCGCGGCCGCATAATCACCCCGCTCAAGGACCGCTTCGGTGCCCAGATCCGAACTCACTACCCGCGCACCGTGGAGGACGAGATCCGGATCGTCGACCAGGAGCGCACCGACTTCCAGGACCGCGACCTGCAGGTCTTCATGCCCGAGTTCATGAAGGAGATCGTCGCCGAGATCACGCAGCTCGCCCGGCGCAGCCCGAAGATCAACCAGCGCTCGGGTGTCAGCGTCCGGATTTCGATTAGCAACTACGAGAACCTCGCCTCCAATGCCAGCCGGCGCGCTTTGCGGACCGGCGAGACCGAGGCCGTGCCGCGCATCAGCGATCTACCCTCCGTCATTCCCTCCAGCTCTGGCAAGCTAGAGATGGAGACTTGGGAAGAGGGCGACGACCAGACGGTGCTCGAAAAGATCATCAAGACCGCCGTGCTCAACGTGTTCCGCCGCCACTTCGAGGCGAACCAGTTCAGCGAGCTGGTGCAGCGCTTCGATGCCGGCCTGACTTTTGAGGTTTCCGAGGGCCAGCCTGCCGATCGCTACGCCGCGATGCTGCGCGAACTACCAGGCATGGAGAAGGCTTTGAAGAGCCTCGGCCTCGAGAAGCGCCCGGCACTCTCCGCGTCCGGCGTGGAGTTCGTGCTCGAGGGTCTGCACCTGAGCAAGCGGATCAACAAGACCGAGCTGGACGGCGCCTCGGTCTACGCCGGGTGATTCACCGCCCAACGCGTTACGAGCGCTGGGACGGCTCGCAGGAGCCGTTCGGCCGGGATGCCGACGACCTCTTCGACCGGCTCGCCGAGGATCTGTTCCAGGGCGGTGACTTCGACTACGCGCTACACCGATTGATGAGCCGCGGCTGGCGCGACCAGAAGGGCAAGCGGCTGCCCGGCTTCGAGGAGATGCTCGAGCGCCTGAAGCAGAAGCGCCAGCAGCAATTGAAGCGCTATAACCTCAACGACGTCTTCGGCGACATTGGCGAACGGCTGAACGACATCCTGCGGCGGGAGCGCACGGCGATCAACGAGCGTCTGGAGCAGGCGCCCGAGGCATCCAAGCGCGTGGTGCAAAAGATCACGAAGAAGAAGCTCCAGGAGCTGGACGAGCTACCGGACGACGTCGGCGGAATGATCCGCGAGCTCAACGACTACGAGTTCATGGACGAGGGCGCCTCGCAGGCGTTCCAGAAGTTGATGGACGAGCTCAAGGAGCAGGTCTCGCAGACCTACTTCAAGAACATGACCAAGACCATGCAGCAGATGCGCCCGGAGCACATGGACGAGATCAAGGCCATGATGAAAGCGCTCAACGAGATGCTGCGCGATAGGCTCGAGGGCCGCCCGCCGAAGTTCGAACAGTTCATGCAGCGCTTCGGCCATTTCTTCGGTCCCAATCCGCCTAAGACGCTCGACGAGTTGATCCAGCACCTCGAGAAGCAGATGGCGCAGATGGAATCGCTGATGCAGTCGCTTTCGCCCGATGACCGGCAGCAGATGCAGGACCTCATGGCCGCAACCCTCAACGACCCCGAACTGCAGGAGCAGATGGCCGAGCTGGCGATGCAGCTGGAGCTGCTCTCGCCGCGCCAGTCGATGGGCAACCGCTACGCGTTCTATGGCCCCGATTCGCTGCCGTTGCAGGAGGCGCTGGGCCTGATGGAGCGACTGCAAGGGATCGAGGATCTCGAGTCGGCATTGCGTGAGGGCTACCAGGGCCGCCAGCTGACGCCTGAACAATCAGGGCAGCTGCAGCAGCTGCTTGGGCCGGACGCGCGGCAGGCGGCCGACCAGATGAGTGAGCTCGCCTCGCAGCTGGAGCGCAAGGGTTATGTTCAGAAGGGCAAACGCGGCATGGAGCTGACGCCGCGGGGCATGCGCCGCATCGGCCAGAAGGCCCTGCGCGACCTCTACACCCGGCTGAAGCGCGATCGCTTCGGCGATCATCCGATCAGCGTCCGCGGTCTCGGCTCGGAGCGGTCCGACGACACCAAGGTATACGAGTTCGGCGACGCCTTCACGCTTCACGTCGAGCGCACCCTGATGAACGCCCTGCGACGCGATGCGACCCCGCCGCTGACGCTGAAGACAGATGACTTCGAGGTTCACCGCTCCGAGTTCAGCACGCAATCGGCAACCGTCCTCATGATCGACATGAGCCGCTCCATGCCACTTCGCGGCTACTTCTACGCGGCCAAGAAGGTGGCGCTCGCGCTAGATGCGCTGATTCGAAGCCAGTTCCCGCGCGATTACCTGCAGGTGATCGCCTTCAGCGACTACGCGCGGCCGGTAAAGCCGAACCAGCTGGCCGAGCTGACCTACAACGAATCGATCTACGGCACCAACATCCAGCACGGCCTCATGCTGGCCCGCCAGTTCCTGAACAAGCACAAGACCGGCAACAAGCAGGTCATCATCGTCACCGACGGCGAGCCGACCGCACATATGGAAGGCCAGCAGGCGGTCTTCTTCTACCCGCCGCTGCCCGAGACCTTCCAGAAGACCCTGCTCGAAGTCCAGCGCTGCACCCGCGAGAAAATCGTGATCAACACCTTCATGCTCGACAACGACTACCACCTTGTCTCCTTCGTCAAGCAGATGACACGCATGAACGGCGGTCGAGCCTTCTTTTCAAGTGCCGACAGCCTGGGCGACTACGTCCTGCTCGACTACGTCGACCGCAAGCGCAAGAGCGCCCGATGATGCGATTCGGCATCCAGACCGGTCCGCAAAACACAACCTGGCCGGATCTGCTCAACATCTGGCAGGTCGCGGATGGACTGAAATTCGACACCGCCTGGACCTTCGATCACTTCTTTCCGATCTTCACCGACCCGAAAGGGCCACAGCTTGAGGGCTGGACGACGCTCACCGCGCTGGCGATGAAGACCCAGCACGTCCGGGTCGGCACGCTTGTCACCGGCGTTACCTATCGCGAGCCCGCAGTCCTCGCCAAGATCGGTGCCACCCTCGACGTCATCACAGGCGGCCGCCTCGAAATGGGCATCGGCGCCGGCTGGTTCGAGCTCGAACACCAGTCACTCGGCATCCCGTTCTACACCGTCGCCGAGAGGATCAAGCGACTCGGGGAGGCCTGTGAGGTAATCCTGCGGATGTGGACCGAGGACGCCGCCACTTATGACGGCACCTACTATCACCTCAAGGAGGCGTACTGCAATCCCAAGCCGGTACAGAAGCCCCATCCACCCCTCTTGATCGGAGGCAGTGGCGAGCAACTGACCCTGAAGATGGTCGCCCGCTACGCCGACGAGTGGAACGCCTTTGGCACTCCCGAGATGATCCGTCACAAGATCGAAGTGCTCGAGGGCCACTGCCGTGCCATCGGCCGTGATGTCAACACGATCGAGAAGTCGGTGGGTATCCCACTCGTGATGAGCAAGGACAGCGGCAAGCTTGATGGCATGCTCGCGGACATGGCATCCCGTCGCGGGATGAGCCTGGAAGACGCACGAAACGGCATGCTCTGGGGCTCACCCGACCAGGTCATCAAGAAACTTGAGGCTTACTGCGAGGTGGGCGTAACGCACATCATCCTCTCGCAGCGGGCGCCCTACGACTCGGCCATGCTGGAGCTCTTCGCCAAGGAAGTCATCCCCGCCGTTCGACAGAAAGAGCCTGCCAACCGATAAAATCCTGCGCGCACCGATGAAGATCGATCGAATCGCCCAGCACAACCTGAAGATGTGGGAGCTCCTTGCCAGCAAGGCGATGAACTACACCCGCCCTTTTGGCCGGCCCCCGAAGACCAGGGCGGGCATGCGCCGATTCATGGACAAGCGTGCCCGGCTCA
>DASWQQ010000016.1:0-3586 GCA_036403615.1 Candidatus Dormiibacterota bacterium
GAAATCCGGCAGCACGAAATAAATGTAGAAGAGCTGCACGATGATGGGGATGCCGCGGATCACGTTCACGACGGCCTTTGCGATCCCCGACAGCATGCGGTTGCCCGACACGCGCATCAACGCCCAGACGAGGCCGAGCAGGGTGGACAGCATGAGCGACCCAACTGTGACGAGCACGGTAAGCCGTAACCCCTGCGCCAGGATCGGCAGGAACTCGATCGCCTGCCCGACGAAGCTGTTCATTGACTTTCACTGGCTTCAGGCAAGTCGGATTCTCGGCGGCAACCGCAGGATGGGTTCGCTTCAGAGCGGGGCCGTCACTCCTCGAGGCCCCATTTGGTCAGGATCTTCTTGATCGTGCCGTCGGCCTTCAGCTTTGCGAGAGACGTATCGATCTTCTTGAGGAGCTCGCCATCCGTCTTGCGCACGCCGATGCCAACGGAGCCCACCACCATCGGCTTATAACCCTTCACGAGGCGCACCTCGGGAAAACGTCCCTGCTGGAGGTTGTAGGCCACGATCGGAAGGTCGGCGAAGCCGGCCTTGATCCGTCCCGCGTTCACATCGCGCATGATGTCCGGGATGGTATCGTAGAGCTTCACTTCCGGGAAAAGCCCGCTCTTCTGAAGGGGCTCCACGAAAGCCGTCCCGACCTGCGCGCCGACGACGGCGCCTTTCAGCTCGCTGATATCCTTGTAATCCTTGGGATCCGATTTCGGGACGAGCAGGCCGTCGCCATACGTGTAGATCGGGCCCGAAAAGTCGATCACCTGCTTGCGGGCATCGGTGATGTACATCGCCGCTGCGATCAGATCGATGCGGTTCGACGTCAGCGAGCCGATCAGCGCCGAGAACTGCATGGGCTCGATCTGGACCTCAAACCCCGCATCCTTGCCGATCGCGGTTGCAATATCGACCATGATCCCCTGGATCTTGTTCGTCTGCGTATCAAGGAAGGTGAAGGGGATCCCCGTGGGGGTCGAGCCCACCTTTAGGGTCTGCTCGGCGCAAACCGGCCCGGACAGGCTTGCACCCAGCAGCGCAAGAGAACCCAACAGAACGCGACGGAGCTTGCGATGGCTGAGAAGCATGCTGGAACTTCCAATGGGGTGGGAGGAGGATCGGACGAAAGCTTGGCCGTACGCATAAGACGATGTCCTACGCTCGCACGCAAGCAGCATCGAGGGCGGCCATGATGCCAACCCTCAGGCGTTCGCTCGGTGGAGCACGTCCCTTGGAGACGAGAAAATTCTAAGGCAAGTTCTCGTCCTGGTATCCAAGACATTCAGAAATGGCGCTCGGCTATGCAAAATGGCAGCGAATACGCTGGGGGCAGCGACATCATACATCCGGTGATCATGTGTGGAGGCACGGGATCCCGGCTCTGGCCGGTGTCGCGCGCCAGCTTGCCAAAGCAATTTCACAAGTTCTTCGGTCGCAAGACTCTGCTCCAAGCGACGGTGGAGCGCGTGCAAGGGGAGGGGTTTGCTGCGCCGATGTTCATCTGTGCAGAGGACCACCGCTTCATCGTGGCGGACCAGCTCGCAGAATTGGGTGTCGAATATGGCCCTATCGTCCTTGAGCCTGTGGGCCGGAATACTGGGCCAGTCGCGACTGTGGCCAGCCTGGTCGTCAGCCACTCAGACAACGAGGGCTTGGTACTGCTGCTCCCTGCCGACCACCTGATCAAGGATGTGGCGGAGTTTCAGCAAGCCGTACGGTCTGCCATCCCGGCGGCGCGGGCAGGCTTTATCTGTTTGCTTGGAATCGCGCCTGATCGGCCGGCTACCGGGTATGGCTACATCGAGTTAGGAGACGTGCGTGTTCCCACCGCCGATAGTCCGGTCCTGGTTGTTCGAGAATTTGTCGAAAAGCCTGACGTTGGTACGGCAACGCGCATGGTCGAGGCCGGAACCTGCGCCTGGAACGCGGGGATCTTGCTTTTCACCGCGGCCACGATGCTCAGAGAGGTTGCCGATTATCAGCCGGAGATGCTGAGGCTTGCCAGCGAGGCGGTCGAGGGTTGCGTTTCGGACACCAATTTCGTTCGGCTCGCAAAGCCGCCGTTCGAGCAGCTGAACTCGATTTCGGTCGACCACGGGATTCTGGAGCATACGCGTCGGGCGGCGGTCCTGCCCGTGCGCATGGAATGGAGCGACCTTGGTGCGTGGGACGCAGTTGGCGGGGCGCACCAGCAGGATACGGCTGGGAACGTGCTCTTGGGCCGAACGGTAGCGGTCGAAACGACCGACAGTTTTGTGCATTCGGAGCGGCAGCTTGCAGCGACCGTCGGGCTCGACAACGTGATCGTGATCGCGACGGACGACGCTATCCTCGTCGCGGACCGTTCCAAGGCTCAGGACGTCAAGCCTCTTCTATCGAAGATGCGCCGCGAGGGCTTCGAGGAGGCGCTCAGCCACACAAAGGTTCATAGGCCGTGGGGAGCCTATGAGGCGGTCTCCTCCGGGGACCGATTCCAAGTCAAGCTGATCACGGTCAAGCCTGGCGGGCGATTGTCGCTACAGCTCCATCACCACCGGGCCGAACACTGGATCGTGGTGAGGGGAACGGCACGCATAACGCGTGGCGATGAGGTTTTCCTTCTGTCCGAAAATCAGTCGACCTATATTCCTCAAGGTGAAATGCACAGGCTGGAGAACCCAGGCCCGGTTCCGCTTGAGATGGTCGAAGTGCAATCCGGAAGCTATTTGGGCGAGGATGACATCGTCCGAGTTGAGGACGTTTATGGGCGGGCCGCAGCAAAATAGACCGCGATCATGCAGGTTGGGCGATCGCTTCGCGTGATCGAGGCATCGCAAGCAGGATCACGTTGCGATTCCTGCGAAGCGCCGGCTCATCGGTCAAGGGAAGGGGTCAGGCTACGCGACCACGCTGCTCAACACTTCCGCGCCGACCAGGCAGCTGGCTAAACGGGCGCCGAAGCCGCTCTTCTGCCGGAAGGCCAAGCGCGGCCAGCATCTGCCCAGGAACGATGGTCCTGCTTGCGCGTTCGAGGAGGCCGGGAATCATTCGCAAGATGCAGTGCAAAGGCCGAAATTGTTTGTGCTCCTGCTAACCCTGTTTCCTGCTGGTCGCGGCACGCCAGGCAAGCTGGTCGGGTTGGCCGCAGCCGTCGTCGGAGCCGCCGTTCTGGGCGGTTGCACCCCCTCGAAGGCGAAGCAGCCCGTGCCAGGCGACGCAGACGCTGGGGTGAGCACCATCACGCGGCACGCTTGCGGATCGTGTCATCAAATCCCGGGTGTGCAGGCCGCAAACGGGCTTGTCGGACCGCCGCTCGGCGGAGTTGCAGCTCGCGTCTACCTTGCCGGACATCTCCTTAACACGCCGGACAACATGCTTCTCTGGCTGCGCAATCCGCAGGCGGTTTTCCCCGGCAACGCCATGCCGGACATGGGCTTGAGCGATAAGGAGGCCCGTGATGTCGCGGCCTACCTGTACACGTTGCGGTAAGCCAGCATGCTGGGATCAATCTTGTCGAGGCGCTTCATCACCGGCTGGGCCGCTGGAATCCTCAGTTCAGCGGTGGTGGCCATCGGCGTCGCCGTCTGGATGATCTTTGGCGGCG
>DASWQQ010000017.1:0-2347 GCA_036403615.1 Candidatus Dormiibacterota bacterium
CCGTCAACCAATCCGGGCCGGCCGCTGCCGATCGCCCGGATGATGCCTCCATCCTGCTTAGCCACCACGATCCGGTGGTGGTTGGTGTCGGCGACATAGAGGAGACCGTCTGCGGCCAGGACCTTACCCGGAAAACGCAGCACTCCCTCGGGTTCGGTCACCTGCGCCAGGTCGATCCTCGACGGGCCGTGGTCCAGCAGGCCCCGTTCCTCGAACGCTGAAAGCATGCTCCCCACAAGCGGATCGAACTGCTCAAAAGGCAGCTCGCCCTCATGCTTGCCGATGACGCGGCCTTGCGGGTCGACGAAAATCAGGGTAGGCCAGGCGCGGCCGCCGAAGCGATGCCATAGCTCGAAATCGCGGTCGTTTACGACCGGATGCTCGATCCGGTAACGGAGCACCGCCTCACGCAGGTTGCTGGTCGCCCGCGCGGCCGGAAACTTGGGGGAGTGGACGCCAACGATAACAACCCGGTCGCCGTATTTCTGCTCGATCCTCCGCAACTGCGGAAACATATGCATGCAGTTGATTCAGCAAAAGGTCCAGAAATCGATGATCGCGAGCCGGCCGCGCAGGTCAGCCAGGCGCAAGGGACGGGAGACGTTGATCCAGTCCAGCCCCTCGACGAACTCGGGAGCCCGCACCTTTCCCGCGTAGGATTGCATCCCCACAAGCAGAATGGTATCGGCGGAACTTTTGCCTCGTACCGCCGTCATAGCAGTTAGAACATGAAGCGGCTGACTTTCGTCGTTGTGATCTGCTGCCTTCTGGCCGCATGCGCTACAAAAACGCCAGCATCGACAGGTAGTAGCGGGGCCCAGGGAGTCGTTACCGTCGGCCCCACCTGTCCTGTCGAGCGCGTGAACTCGCCATGTGCGCCACGCCCGCTTGCCGCCACCGTGATCATCAGTGACGGCTCGGGAAGAATCGTGACCCGCATCCACTCGGGTAGCGATGGGCATTTCAGGGTCGATCTCGCGCCAGGGACGTACAGCTTCACCGGTGATCGAGCTAACGGGGCGGCCCTGCCACGGCCGATCCCCGCCACGGTCAACGTGGTGGCCGGGTCCTACACCACGGTTACCGTCCAGTACGACAGCGGCATCCGCTGACCGGATCGATCTAAGCTGGAGGCGGTGTCTTTCAGCCGCCCCGGGATCAAGGTAATTCCCGCACTGCTGCTCATCGGGGTGACTGCGATCTGGGGCTGGACCTTCGTGGTCGTTAAAGCGGCAGTTGCCCGCTACCCGGTAGTGTCCTTTCTGGGCGTCCGGTTCCTACTTGCAGCCCTTATCCTCTGGCTGATAGTGGTCCTGGTCCGCGAAAAAGCTCCCGTTGCCCGGGCGGGCTTCGCGATCGGTCTAGTACTTGCTCTCTCTTACCTGCTCCAGACGCTCGGGCTCAAGCGCACTTCGGTCGCCAACACAGGCTTGATAACCGGCCTATTCGTCGTCTTTACACCGATCATCGATAGGCTGGCCTGGCGCGTTCCCTCACGTAAGGACGCGTGGCTGGCGGCGCTAGTTGCCTTCGCCGGGACCGCCCTCCTGACCGGGGGCGCGCCGACCGGGCTTCATTTCGGCGACCTCCTGGTGCTGCTGGGCTCGGTTGGCTTCGCGCTGCACATTACCCTGCTCAGCCGTTACGCTGCGGGAGGACCGCTGCTCCTGGCTGCCTGGCAGATGACGGCCGCCGGTGCCACCCTTGCGGCGGGGGCGTTGGCCACGCGCTCAACCATCCTTCCGGTTCCGGCGGCGGTACTACCGGCGATTGCGATCACCGGAATCTTCGCCTCCGCGCTCGCTTTCTGGGTACAGACCTACGCGCAACAGCGTCTGCCCGCGAGCCGAGCCGCCCTTATCCTCACGATGGAGCCGGCCTTCACCGTCTTTTTTGCTTTCCTCCTGGTGGGTGAGCGCTTCGGTCTGCTCCAGGCACTGGGAGCCGCCCTCATCCTGGGCGCGCTCTTCTATAGCGAAATGCACGGTCGTTACGCCGATCCCCGCGCGGCCGGTGCCGGTCCCCCGGGTCCTATCGTGGAGCGCTCGCCCGTACGATAGCGGCTGATTTAAGGCCACCCCCACTTAGGACGGCGGTCGGGATGCGCTCCAGGTCAGTGCCGAGTCCGCGATGGCGCGTGCGTCGCTTGCTGCCTGAGTCCGGTTGACGAGACCATGCTGGCGATCCACCAGATGAGCAAGCTGAACTGGAGTGGATCAGCCGTAGCTGATCATGACGTTCTTGATCTGCGTGTAGTTGGAGAGCGCTTCGACGCCCTGTTCGCGGCCGAAGCCACTGCGCTTGTAGCCGCCAAAGGGAAGACCGATACTACCTTCCGCGCTGTAGC
>DASWQQ010000018.1:0-2264 GCA_036403615.1 Candidatus Dormiibacterota bacterium
TTGGCTTTTAACCCGTAACGCTGACGTACACGCTCGGGGTCGGTATCGTAATCGTGAATCCCGATGATGTCGGTTTCGCCGCTTTCCCAACCGTCGTTGGCGAGCACGGGACGGGTCGGGTCGAGCGTCTTGGTCAGGTGATAGAGCGCTTCGACCCCGTGACGGTGGGCCTCGACATTGGGCAGCTCCGGAACGCCCCACGATTCGTTGAACGGAACCCAGACGGTAACGCAGGGGTGACTGAAGTCTCGCTCGATGGCTTCGCCCCATTCGCGGACCGTCCGCTTGATGGCCGTCCGCGTGAACCGGTAGGCAGAGGGCATCTCCTCCCACACCAGCAATCCCAACTTGTCGGCCCAGTAGAGATATCGCGGGATCTCGATTTTCTGATGCTTGCGCACGCCGTTGAATCCCATCTGCTTCGCCAGTTCGACATCGCGGCGCAACGCTTCGTCGCTGGGTGCGGCCAGCAAGGTGTCCGGCCAGTAGCCCTGGTCGAGCACGAGTCGCAGCTGATAGGGGCGGCCGTTGAGCATGAACCGGTCGCGTACGACATCGGCGGAACGCAGCGCCGTGTACGAGGTGAATTCGTCGAGCACGACGTCGCCATGACGCAGGCGGATGTGAGCGTCGAACAGCGTCGGATGCTCGGGACTCCACAGCAATTCGTTTCGAGAGTCGTCGATGCCGGGATCGGACAGGACGATTCTGCGATCGGCCTCGCCGTCGATGACCACGTAGGAATCCTGGGCCAGGACTCTTTGCCCATGCAATAGCAAAAGATCGACGATCAGATACTCGATCGGATCGCCGCCGACCCGGGCCTCGAAGCCGAGCGCGTAACCATCCAGATGCGAGGTCCACCGGATCTTCTCGATATAGGTTGCGGCAACATACTCCAGCCACACCGTCTGCCAGATGCCCGTCGTTCGCGGATACCAGATGGAGTGCGGCTCGAGTTGCCAGTCCTGTTTGCCGCGAGGCTTGGTAAGCTCCAGCGGATCGTCATAGGCCATGACCGTCACCGTCTGCACGCCGGAGACGGCGAGCGCGGAGGTGATGTCGGCCCAGAACGGTGTGTGACCTCCTTCGTGGGTTGCGACGAGGTGGCCGTTTACCCACACCCGCGCGAAATAATCCACGGCGCCGAAATGCAACAAGACGCGCTTGTCCGCCGGCGCGACCTCAAATTCGCGCTCGTACCAACATGCAAAATGGTATCCGCAGTCGCCGATGCCGCTTGCGATCGATTCGGGCGGGAACGGAACCTCGATGGTGAGCGGCCAGCTCGCAATATCGTCCGGCCGGTTATAGCGCCGGTCATTGTCGAACAGGAATTTCCAGCGTCCGTTGAGGCACTCCCACTGAGGGCGCTCCAACTGCGGACGCGGATAGGCAAACTGCAAGGGCGCGGATGCGGCCATATTATGGGCTGGCGAAGGGAACGAGGAGCGGGGGTACATCAATCCGATCTTCTGTCCCTCAGCAGCGCTTCGTCAGCGGACGACCGGTCAAGTTCCGCGCCCACCCGAGCGTAGCCCTCGGGGTGCCGGCTTTGCCAGCGCCATGCGTCGCGGCACATGGCGGCAAGATCGAGCTCCGCGATCCAATGCAGGCGATCACGGGCCAGCGATGGGTCGGCGTAGTACGCCGCGAGGTCGCCGGGACGCCGCGGGCCCATCCGGTATTCGACACGCCGGCCGCTCTCCGCTTCGAAGGCACGAATGACTTCGAGTACGGAGTAGCCACGACCGGTGCCGAGATTGCAGGTGAGGAACGAAGGCGATTCCGTGAGCGCCTCGAGCGCCTTGAGGTGGCCACGTGCAAGGTCGACCACGTGGACATAATCGCGGACGCCAGTGCCGTCCACAGTCGTGTAATCCCCGCCATGGATGGTGATGTACGGGCGGCGCCCGACCGCGACCTGGCTGATCAATGGCATCAGATTATTGGGCACACCGGATGGGTCCTCGCCAAGTTCTCCGCTCGGGTGCGCGCCTACCGGATTGAAATAGCGAAGCACCGCCACCCGCCAATCGGGATCGGAGCGCTGCACGTCGCGCAATATTTCCTCGACCATGAGCTTGGTCCTGCCATACGGGTTCACCGGAGCCAGCGGATGGGCCTCGTCGATCGGCACTTTTTTGGGGTCGCCGTAGACCGTGGCGGACGAGCTGAAGATAAGGGTCCGGACGCCGGCCCTGTTCATGCAGTTGATGAGCGCCAGCGTTCCTCCTACGTTGTTATCGTAGTAGGTCAGCGAC
>DASWQQ010000019.1:0-3538 GCA_036403615.1 Candidatus Dormiibacterota bacterium
CTCGTCACCCGGTTCGTCCGTAGGCGGCGAGGACTAGCAAGTGCATACAACGTGTGCTGCCCGGATTCGGCCCGGAGCCGCCCACCTGGGCGGCTTTCTCTCTATCAGGAGGAGACTCCGTGTTATCGGAGTTGGACTTCCTGCTGCGCTTGGCGCAGCTGGCTCTAGCCGCGTTGCGGATCTCGGACCAGCTCAAGCGTCGCAGGAAGCGCACGCGCGCCTGAGGGCCGCATAAATGATGACCATAGGTTCCTACTGCCCAGGCACAAGCCACGGCCTGGGCGGATTCGTCGTGCCTTCTTTAGACGCGCCCGCTGCCCAATGGCTGAGAGACGACTGAAAATCGTGGTGTCGCGGGTTCGAATCCCGCCCTCGCCATTCCATTCCAATGCGGTTTGCGGCTCTCCAAAAGGGGAGCCGCAGTCGCATTGGGCAACTGATTGGGCAACGCGACGGCGCGGGAGCCCCGACCCCCGGCGATTGAAGCACCGCGCTCGCGGCCGTCAACCCCTTCGGGGTCGGGCGCTCCGCGCCCTTGACTGCCGCTCTCACGGCGCTGGTTTTGCGGGTACGTCGGGGGGTTGGAATGGCGGCGATTGGTTAGGTTCTTTCCGCATGGACCCGAAGATCGTGCTTCTCAGCAGGCTCAGCGCCGCTCTCACGCGAGGCCAGGGAGGCTTCACCGAGGACGATCTTGCCGTTGCCTTTAAGGAAGTCTACGGCTTGCTGATGCAAGGCCAAATCGGCAACCTTGTCGTTGAAGAAGAGCTAAACCTCACGATCAGCGACGGGGAGATCCTCTACTCGCGGGCAACGAAGGGGACAGGGCCGGAAGAGGCAATGCCGCTCGAAACGCTGATTGAGAATATGCGGAGTGCTGAAGGTCAATAGGCCATCGGGTCCGATTCGTCTCGGCGGGCCAGCCCCGACCCCTTTGCTCAGATCGGGGCCGGCCCGGATCGCCTACCGCTGCTTGACCGTTTGCAGCAGCGGCACGACTGTGTCAACAGGCGTGATCTTCATTCCCTCTCACCTCCCTCCCGTGTCGTCACCCGGCTCTGTACCGGGACGGGAAGGAGAGAGTAGGAATTTCCTAACCAGTTAGAATTTCGTGAGTTCTCGGGTCAGCCCGCGCAACCCCTGCGATCTCCGTATGCTCGCCTGCGCATTAGCGGAAACCTTTTCGATTGGAGGGGTAAGGCGTGAAGAGTCGAGAGGTCGGGCGGATGCCGCCCAAGCAGCGAACGCGGCAGCCGGTGGAGGCGATGACCCACGCCCTCGATCACTGGATCAGGGTCGAAATCATCGCGATCTTGCACGAAGGCTGCTTCGCTGCCGGCGAGATCGCAGACATGATCGGCGTCAATGTCAAGAAGGTCACCGGGCACATCCACGACCTCTACGAATCCGGCTGCATCGAATTCGCGGGGACCAAGATGATCGGCGGCTTCGCTCGCCCCGTTTACCGAGCCATCGTCATGCCGGAAGTCACACCGGAGGTCTATCGGGGAATGTCCATCCCTGATCGCCATGATCTGAACGGCGCGGTCACGCAGGCGATCCTCACCGAGACGGTCTCTTCATATGCCGCCGGAAAGATGGACGAGGACGAGAATCTGTACTTGGTTTGGGACGCCCCGTATCTCGATGCGCAGGGTGAGCGAGAAATGCACGACCACATGGCGGACAGCTACAAACGCGAGAAGGAAATCCACGCTAAAGCTGCAAACCGCATGGCGAAATCCGGGGAGGAAGGCCACACGAAGGTCGTGGCGTTCCTCTCTTACAGGCGCGGCCGACCAGGACGCCCCGAGGGTGGTTACTACGGCGACTCAGCAAATGCTGAGCAGTAGGCAACTTTGGGTTGCCTCACCTGTACCGATCTGAAACTCTCCAACACTCAAGACTGGATAACTGCTTCGGTCGTCAGAACGTCCGAAGGAAGCTCCGGCTCTGGTGCCCCGGGCGCCGACCGTTCGCATGCGTCGCTCGGGGCTCACAACCAGTCACATGTTAAGACAACGAACTTCTACCCAGCGGAATCGCACCGCCGCCGACTTGCAGCGGCGGCGGTGCGTGTCTGCGCCATTCTGCTTGCTCGATGTACCAGGAGCGAAGGCGACAGGAGGGAGCGGGCGCCCTCTAGACCGGGCTGCGTCCGCTCCCGTCGTCGTCAATCAGACCAAGCGGGCAATTATCGCTGTGATGCAGCAACTCGGCAGACCTGTGACATCCACCGAACTTCAGAAGATTTGGCCAGAACACATGGCCATAGAGATTTTCGAGTACCACCTTTCCACACTCGCGATGGCGAAGGTTGCGGAGGTGGCCTACGGCCCTGAACTTCATTTTGGCCTTGTAGGTAGAGCGTAAGTTGGCGAACCGTCTATTGGGGACGGGCGTCGAAAGGTGCGAAGCGGCGACTAGGGGCGAGGGGATGCAAAGGCATTCCTGTTTCATCACCATCAACCAGCCATAGGGGAGGAAATCAGTGAAGGGGATCAGGCTCATCGGGGTAGTTGCTGCTGTCTTGCTGCTGCTTGCTATCGGTTCGGGCATTGCGTTTGCAGAGCAAGGTGAAGCGGATGACACCGATCCGACGCTCTCTGAAGCCCCCGTCGCCGAACCCGGCCCCGAAGTCGTCGCCGACCGAACCGCGACGTCTCAGACCTTCCGCCTCCCAGAAGGCGCGCTCGAAACAAGGATCTTCGAGAACCCGATCAACTATCGCGATGGCGAAGGCGAATGGCAGCCGATCGGCGAAGAACTGAAAGAAACGGGAGCGACGCTTAGCAACGGCGCCAACGACTTTGACCTGACCCTCCCCGAACAGGCGGATGAAGGGCCGGTACGCCTCTCGACTTCAGAAGGCTGGCTCGCCAGCGAACTCGTCGGGATCGGGACCGAAGCCGTTTCGCTGGAAGGCAACTCGGCGAGCTACGAAGCAACGCACCCGGGGCTCACCTTCGACTTCTCCAGCCTTCCCAACGGCCTCAAGGAGAACATCGAACTCGCTGACGCCTCTCAGCCCCACACCCTCACCTACAACCTAAGCGCCTCCGACGGCCTCACGCCGAGCCTCACGGAAGACGGCGGGATCGAATTCCAAAACGCCAAAGAAGAAACCGTGGTCAGCCTGCCGGCGCCGGTCATGTTCGACAGCGCCCCCGGCGAACCGGCGCTCTCTCACGCGATCCACTACGGCCTGCAGCCACGGGAGGGAGGAGGCTGGACGCTGACGCTCGAAGCCGATTCCGCATGGCTCGAAAGTCCCGACCGGGTTTGGCCCGCGGTCATCGACCCGACGGTCACCGTCCCAACGTCAGAACTCGATTGCGCGATCTGGGGCAAGAAAGCCGAAGCCGGCTTTGGCGGCTGTGGCTCTGGCGGGCAAAAAGAACTGCCGCTCAAGTACTCGCCCAACCTCGAAAGCGTCAAAGACGAATGGTCACGCGCCCTGCTGCGCTTCGACCTGAGCGCGATTCCCAATGACGTCTACATCGGCTCGACCACGCTGAACATGCGCGCACCCGAAGCC
>DASWQQ010000020.1:0-2845 GCA_036403615.1 Candidatus Dormiibacterota bacterium
CCCTGCGCTGGTCCCGATAGAGACCAGGGCGGTGGCGAGTGCCTCTGCGTCCTCGACGCTGTCGACGAAGGCGCCTCGGCCGCATTTGACGTCGAGCAGGATGGCGTCGGCGCCGGCGGCAAGCTTCTTGCTCATGACGCTGCTGGCGATCAGGGGCAGGGAATCTACGGTAGCGGTTGCGTCGCGCAGGGCATAGAGCGCTTTGTCGGCCGGAACCATATCGGACGTTTGGCCCGCAACCGCGATGCCGATGCGTCGAACCTGCTCGACAAATGCATCCATGGCGAGGTCAACCCGGAAGCCGGGAATCGACTCGAGCTTGTCGAGGGTGCCGCCGCTATGGCCCAGCGCCCGGCCCGACAGTTTCGCCACCGGGATGCCGGCGGCAGCAACGAGCGGTGCAACCACCAGCGTGGCCTTATCGCCGACGCCTCCGGTCGAGTGCTTGTCCACCTTCCGGCCAGGAATCGAGGAGAGGTCCAGCTGGCGCCCGCTCGCCGCCATCGCCAGCGTGAGGCTGCGTGTCTCAGGATCCGTCATCCCCCGCAGCCGCACAGCCATCAGCCAGGCGGCCAGCTGGTAGTCGGGGATCGACCCGTCGCTTGCGCCCTTGACCAGGAACTGGATGGAGTCGTCGGAGTGGGCGCCGCCGTCACGCTTTTCGCGAATCAGCTCGAGTGCCGTCATGCCTGCCGGTTAATAATGCGCGATGTGTTGAAACTGCTTGGACTGATCGTGCCCCTCGGGCTCGATACCTTCGCGGTTGCGGCGGCGTTGGGGATCGCGGGGGCGGAACGGGAAGACAGGTTGCGGCTCAGCACCCTGTTCACGGCCTTCGAGATGGGGATGCCGCTGGTCGGATTGTTTGGCGGGGCGCTCGGGGGTCGGATCGCCGGTGGCGCCGCCGAGCTATTGGCCATCCTGATGCTGATTGCGCTTGGCGTCTACATGCTCTGGCCGAGGCGGGAGCGCGGCGAGGCGGGCAGGCGGGGCTTGCTGGAACGTTCGAGGGGCATGGCGGCGATCGGACTCGGACTCAGCATCAGCCTGGACGAACTGGCGATTGGTTTCACCCTTGGCCTTCTCGGGTTTCCGGTCCTCCCCGCAGTACTGCTGATCGGGCTTCAGGCAGCGCTGGTCACCCAGGCTGGACTCCGCCTGGGCGCCCGATTGGGCGAGAGGGTGAGGGAGGGAGCGGAGCGGCTGGCGGGCCTGGTCCTGGTCAGCCTGGGCCTGCTACTCGCGCTGCAGCGGCTGGTCCCGACCGGGTAGCTGCTAGCCCTGGAGCAGGTGGGCCGGGTTGCCCTTGAGCCCGACCGCGATTGTGACAGTGTCAGTCGCCACCACACCATTGGCGAGGTTCGTTCGGTACTGCAAAGACCACCACCAGTTGGCGGGGTTCTGGCCGGGGTTCCAGGTTGCAGGGACGGGCAGTTCGAACTCGACCCAGTGACCGTTGTAGAGGACGTTGTTCGACTGGGTCGCAAGGAACGTCGCCTGCGTGTTGCCAGGCGAGCTGATCAGAGTGCCCACATTGCTCCGCGAGACGCCGAGGTCGTAGATCCTGACCCCGGTCGCCGAGGTGGCGATCGCATTGGTCACGGGGTCGATGACATCTACGTAGACGTTGCCGGCACCCGAGATGTCTCCCGGGTCCCAGACATCGACCGTCACTGTCTTGCCGGCATAGTAAGGGGGAAGCTGGAAGAGCGGCATCTTGAAACTCCCGCTGGCGATCGGCGTGTAAAGGCACATGTCGTTCCATGCCGCCATCGAGCAAGAGCTGGTGCAGAGGTTGCCGGTCGAATCCAGGACCCGAACCGCGTAGGCCTTGTGGGACACGTTCTGGCTGTTGGAACTGCTCACATCACCGTCGTAGTCGAGGTTATCGATCCGCAGCCGGTAGGTGCCGCCGACGAGCAACCCACCTGACAGGTAGGAACCGCTGTTCCCGTACTGGTTGAGGCTCACCAGTCCGCCATCGGAGCCGCCGGCGTAGGTGGCAACGTCGATCCAGTTGTGATAGATGGACATGTTGATCGGGTTTCCCTGGGCGTCGTAGGTCTGGGTGATCGTGCCACCCGTGTTGATGTTCTTGTACTTCGGTGGGTTGGCGTTCCAGTTCGTGGCGTCGATGGGCAGGACCGTCGTTTGCGTCAGTTTGACGTCATTGGAGCGGATGAAGTGGTTGTTCACCTGGAAGAGTGTTATCCGGGTCGCCGAGTAGAGCTGCTTGTTGCTGAAGTCGCTGATGCCGTCTTCCTCGTGCAGGTAGTAGCTACCGCCCGCGGAACAGGGTGTCCAACCTCTGAAGTTGTCGCAGTTGTTGTGCGCGCCCGAGTCGGGTCCGAAGACGGCGTTATACACCTGGATCCGTCCGCCGGACGGCGGAATCGTTATCAAGTAGTTGTAGCCGCCTCTGGATGGCAGCGACGCATCGGCCGGCTCGTTGCCCTGCGCGGCGCTGATCTGATGAACGTCTGTCGAGGCCGGGTTGAGCTGGTTTCCAAATTCGACCGCCGGATCCGGCGTAAATGCGTCCCCTTGCGAGCGGTCGACGTTATAACCCTCCGTACGCATGAAGTAGAAGTTGTTGTTGGTGCCGAGCTGGGAGGTGGTGGAGCCCAGCTGGCCGCCCGGCTGCCCCAGCGATATGGGTGGTAAGTAGGTCGCTATCGCATTGCGTGAGACAAGGTAAGAATTGAATCCCAGCAGCTGCATGAAGTAGACCTGTACCTGGCGGGACACTGTCACCTGCAGCTTGTTGGGGTAGTAAGTAACGGGGTTGCTGTCCGGCACGGGTACCGGCTCTGGATCGACGACCACGCTGAGGGCTGTGTTGGCC
>DASWQQ010000021.1:0-25682 GCA_036403615.1 Candidatus Dormiibacterota bacterium
ATACGCATGACCAATGTGAACCTGGAGCCCGGCGACAGCACCCTGGAGCAGATGATCGGCGAGACCAAAGATGGCGTTTACATGGAGACCAATCGCAGCTGGAGCATCGACGACAAGCGGCTCAACTTTCAGTTCGGAACCCAGCTCGCCTTCGAGATCGTCGACGGAAAACGCGGACGCCTGCTGAAAAATGCCACCTATGCCGGGATCACCCCGGAATTCTGGAACTCCTGTGATGCCGTCGCCGGCAAAGGAGAATGGCGGGTCTTCGGACTGGCGAATTGCGGAAAAGGGCAGCCACCCCAGGTGGCGCATGTTGCCCACGGTGCCTCACCGGCCCGCTTTCAGCGGGTGAAGGTAGGCATCCTCAAGTGAGGAGCCTTGAGAGCGCCCGGCTGACCGAACGCCAGGAGGTGGAGGAGTTCACCCAGGCTCTCCTCCGACGCTCCAGCGCCGACCAGACCGAGGTGATGGTTAACGAGTGGGACAGCGCGCTGACTCGCTTTGCCAACAATGGCATCCACCAGAATGTGGCCGAGCGCAACATCAGTGTTCGGGTTCGCGTTATCAAGGACGGCCGGACTGGAGTCGCCTCGCTGAACCAGATGAACGAGGAAGCCGCGCGGACGGTGCTCGATCGCGCCCTTGCAATCGCGGCGCTGCAGCCCCCTGGCGAGGTCGTGCCGATGCCGGGACCGGCGGCGGCGCCCGAGATCGACGCCTGGTCCGAGGCTACCGCCGGCGCGAGCCCCGAGGAGCGGGCGGACTTCGTCCAGAAGGTTTGCGCCCAGGCCTCCCGGTTCTCGCTGAAGGCCTTCGGGGCTTACAGCACCGGGGCCGCGCAGCTTACGATCGCGAATTCCCTGGGCGTCAGCCACTACCACCGTTCGACGCAGGCCACCGTGAACTCAGTCGTCATGGGTGACGCCGGCGCGGGATACGCCGACCGGTCGTGCGTCGATGTGACTGAACTGGACCCGGAAGAGCTGGCCGCTGAGGTGATCGACAAGGCTCGACGCAATCAGAAGGCGCAGCCGGTTGAGCCCGGAGACTACGAGGTGGTATTGGAGGAATATGCCGTCGCGGAGATGCTCGAGTTCCTCAGCTTCATGGGCTTCGGCGCCCTCGCGGCCCAGGAGGAGCGGAGCTTCATGCGCCTTGGGGAACGCATCACCGGGGAGGCGATCGCGATCTGGGACGACGGGCTCGACCGTTCCGGTCTGCCCGCACCATTTGATTTCGAAGGCGTTCCCAAGCAGCGTGTCGACGTGATCAAGAACGGGGTGGCGACGGGTCTCGTCTACGACCAGCTGACGGGAACCCGCGCCGGCCGTCCCTCCACCGGCCATGGTTTGCCCGCACCCAACACCGATGGGCCGTTCGCGGTCAACCTTTTCATGGCCCCCGGATCGGTGCCAAAAGCCGAGCTTGCGAGCGGCATCAAGCGCGGAATCTGGATCACCCGCTTCTGGTACGTGCGGATCGTTCAGCCGAAGGCCTCCGTGATAACCGGGATGACACGGGAGGGGACTTTCCTGATCGAGAATGGCGTTGTCACCCGTCCCGTGAAGGACCTGCGCTTCACCCAGAGCATTCTCGAGGCCCTTGATGGAACGGAGGCACTGAGCAGTTCGACCAAGCTGCAGGCGAGTGAGTACTTCGGCGCCGCGCGGGTTCCGGCTCTTCACCTCAAGCAGTTCACCTTCACCAGTTGACCGCGCCTGTCATCGGCTTGCCAACGCTTGCCATTCCCCGCGGCGACAATCCGGCCCGCTTCGGCATCAACCAGGCTTATGTCGCGGCACTGCTCGATGCGGGCTGCGCGCCTGTGCTGATCCCGCTCCTCGATGATGAGGGCGTCTTGCGGGCCATTTTCGAGCGGCTGGATGGGATCCTCTTTCCGGGCGGTGCCGACGTAGCGCCCGCCGAATATGCCGAGGAGCCTCTTGGCGACCTCAATGTCGTCGAGCCGAACAGGGACCGCACCGAGCTGCGCCTTGCGCGCTGGGCATTCGATGCCGGGCTGCCTACCCTCGGGATCTGCCGCGGCCAGCAACTGATCAACGTGGCGCTTGGCGGTAGCCTCTACCAGGACCTGCGCGCGCAGGGCGCGACCAGCGTCGACCACTCGGACTCCGACGGCCGCCAGCGCTCGGCGCTGGTCCACCGGGTGCGGATCGAACCCGAGTCCAGCCTCGCCCAGCTGATCGACGAGACCTCGGTCGACGTCAACAGCATGCACCACCAGGCGATCAAGCTGGTGGCGCCGGCACTCAGGGTCAGTGGCAGGTCAGATGACGGCGTGATCGAGGCGGTTGAGGCGGACCGCGCCCATTTCCTGATCGCGGTGCAGTGGCACCCGGAGGAGCTGACGGAGCTCCCCTGGGTCGCGCGGCTCTTCAAGGGTTTCGCCCGGGCGGCCGCCGGCCGGTCCTAGGCGGCCTTTTTTACCTCCGTCGATGGGGCCTCGAGCGCCCAAGCAAGAACTTGCCGAACATCGGTCACGAGGTGAATCGTGATCGCCTTGCGCACGCCCTCCGGAAGGTCATCCAGGTCGGCCTCGTTGCGGAAAGGTAGGATTACCTCGGTCAGGCCCGCCTGGTGGGCGGCGAGCAGTTTCTGCTTCACGCCTCCGATCGGCAGGACCTTACCCTGCAGCGTGACCTCACCGGTCATGCCGACACTGGCTCTGACCGGACGCTGAGTCAGAAGGCTGACGAGCGCGGTCACCATCGTTACTCCGGCGGAAGGCCCATCCTTGGGGACTGCACCCGCCGGCACGTGAATGTGGATCGCCTTCTCCTCGAAGCCTGGCTCGATCCCCAGTTCCTTGCTGTGCGAGCGAACGAAGGAAAGGCCGATCTGCGCCGATTCCTTCATCACGTCACCCAGCTGCCCGGTCAGGGTGAGCCCTTTCGCGCCGTCCATTGAGGCGGCCTCGACGAAGAGGACTTCGCCACCGCTGCCGGTCACGGCGAGACCGGTCGCGACGCCGGCCACGTCGGTTCGCTCCGCGACCTCCGCGTGGAACTTCGCGCGACCGAGGTAACTGCGAACGTCACCCGACTCAACGTCCACTGGAGGGCTGAGCGTGCCGGCCTCGAGTCCGGTGGCGACCTTTCGCAAGAGCCGGCCGAGCTCGCGTTCGAGGTTTCGGACTCCCGCCTCGCGGGTGTGATCCGCGATGATGCGCCGCAATGCGCCCTCGGCCACCGTGATTTCGTCGAGTCCCAGGCCGTTTCGCTCGAGCTGGCGGCGGAGCAGATGATCGCGCGCGATCGCTACCTTCTCCTCCTGCGTGTACCCGTCCAGGCGGATGATCTCCATTCGGTCGAGCAGCGCGGACGGAATAGTGTCCGCCACGTTCGCGGTCGGGATGAAGAGTACCTCGGAGAGGTCCAGGTCCACCTCCAGGTAATGGTCGCGGAAAGAATGGTTCTGGGCGGGGTCGAGGACTTCAAGGAGTGCCGACGCGGGATCGCCGCGCCAGTCCTGGCCGACCTTGTCGATCTCGTCCAGCATGATGACCGGATTCTTGGTGCCCGCCTCCTTCAGCGCGCGAGCGATCCGTCCCGGAAGTGCGCCCACGTAGGTGCGCCGGTGGCCACGGATCTCGGCCTCATCGTGGATGCCTCCGAGTGAGATGCGCGTGAACTTCCGTCCGAGAGCCAGAGCTACGGACTCGCCAAGCGAGGTCTTGCCCACGCCGGGAGGTCCGACGAGGGTGATGATCGCCCCGGTACCGCGGCCGCCGACAACGTCCATGCCCCGAGTCTGCCGGCGCTTGCGCACCGCCAGAAACTCGATGATCCGCTCCTTGACGTCCTCCAGGCCGGTGTGGTCGCGGTCCAGCACGTTGCGGGCCTCTTTGACGTCGAAGCGGTCATCGGTACGTTTGTTCCAGGGGATCTCGACCATCCAGTCGAGGTAGTTTCGGATCCACCCGAGTTCGGGGCTCTGCTCGCTGGTACGCTCCAGCCGGTCCAGCTCGCGCTCGACCTCTTTTCTAACCGCCTCCGGCATCCCAGCCGCCTCGATCTTTCTGCGGTACTCGGCGGCAATGTCCGCTTCGCCCTCGCCCAGCTCCTTCTTGATCGCGTCCAGCTGCTGGCGCAGCAGGAACTCCCTCTGGCGTTTCTCCATCCCCTCGTTGACCTCACTGCGGATCTGGTCCTTGAGCGAAGCCTCGGCCAGGATCTCACGGGTCCAGCCGATCAGCTTGCCAAGGCGGGCCTCGACGTCCAGCGTCTCGAGGATCTCGACCTTGCGCTCGAGCGAGAGATCCGGGGAGTAGCCGGACATGTCGGCCAGTTGCGACGGGCGGTCGATCGTCCTGATCAGCTGCACCGCCTCGCCGGCTCCGCGCAGCTCGAGCAGGTTTTCGATCAGGGCCTTGTACTCGCGACCGAGCAGGTGTGCCTGTTCGCTGAGCGCGTTTACGTCGGCGAGCGGCTGCGCCAGGACCCGTAAGGCGGGGCCGGTTCCAGCGGCGGCGCTGCCAACGCTGGCGCGCTGCAGTCCGTTGAGGACCGCAACCTCGATTCCATTGGGCAGCTTGCGCGAGTCCTCGACCCGTGCGATGGTTCCGACGGTTGCGTAGCGGCCGTCAACATGGGGCACGAGCAGCACGAGGTTGCTCTCGGTGCGAGCCGCGCTGACAGCTGCCTTGACGTCCTCGCGCTCCAATGGAATGGTTACCGTCATGTTGGGTAGGACGACGCCATGGTTGAGTGGAAGCAGCGGGATCAATTGCGCTTTTAGATCGGGCATTGCATTCTCCTTGAGCTGTCTTCGGAGATAACCTGACAGCAAGATCTTTTATGCCCAAATCGCTCTCGTCGAAACCGGGGTACGAGCTACCCGGCGAGCGCCTTAAGGATTGCCCCGTAAACCCGCTCAGGGTCTTGCTCGCCGTCGACTTCCAGCAGACGACCGCTTCCCCGGTAGTACTCGATCAGAGGCGTTGTCTGGGCCAGGTAGACCTCCATCCGGTGCTCCACCACCTCCGGGCGGTCATCGCTGCGTTGATCGAGGGTGGTGCCGTACCGGTGCCGGAGTCGCTCGATCAGTGCCGGCGCTCCGATTCTCAGGTACACGGCCGCCTGGAGAGGCCGCTGAAGCTCACCGAGCATGGAGTCGAGTGCCATCGCCTGGGCGCTGGTTCTGGGGAAGCCGTCCAGGATGAAGCCGTCGGCGGTGTCGGCGTCGGCGAGTCGATGCCTGATGATTTCCACCACCAGGCTGTCGGGAACCAGCTCGCCCCGATCCAGATAGCGGCGTAGCTCGGCGCCGTGCACCGTGTCCAGCTGCTGCTGGGCTCGCAGAATCTCGCCGGTGGAGATGGCGGGAATCCGCAGCTCTTCCGAAAGACGGCTTGCCTGGGTGCCTTTCCCCGAGCCCGGTGGTCCGAGCAGGACCAGCCGGCGAGGGAGCGGTGAACTCAGCGGCATGCGAAGCCGATCGATTCGCCGTAGGCGGCCGCCGCCTGGGCCTCGGTGATGTAGCCCACGTGGGACATCTGGGAAAGCACGGCAAACTGCCGGGCTCGCGCGGCGCATGGATTCTTATAAAGGTCGTAGTAGGAAGGCGACTGGGGCAGGCCCGCGAGCATGGATGCCCGCGCCAGGTCGAGTTCAGCCGGCTTTTTATGAAAGTAGACCTCCGCCGCCTGGCCCACCCCGTAGGCTCCGTGCCCAAAGTAGACCGAGTTCAGGTAGGCCTCGAGGATCTGGTGCTTGCTGTATTTTGCCTCGAGCTTGATCGCCAGCACGACGTCCTCCGGCTTGCGCCATCCGTCGTCGTTGTGATTCATGTAAAGGTTCTTTATCAGTTGCTGGCTCAGCGTGCTCGCCCCTTCCAGGGCGCGACGGTGGTAAAGGTCCGCGATCAGCGCCCGGACCAGCCCCTGGGAGTCGATTCCATGGTGCGAATAGAAGCGCTCGTCCTCGATCGAGATCAGCGCCTCGCTCAACTGGTCCGGCACGTCGTTGAGGGGAACCCGGGTGGCTCCATGGGCAGCCAGGACGTCTGCGACCCTTCGGGGAAAATCGTCTACGGGTCGGGTAATTGCCAGTCCGGCTGCCGTTGCCAGCCCGAACAGAGCCGGCAGCCCGAGGGCAACGGCAAGAACGATTCCGGCAAGCCGCTGCCGGCGCCCACCGGGGAAACGCCGCATCCGTCTGAATTGTAAGTTTTGGGCCTAGAATTGATTCGTGAGCGAGCCACTTCCCCGGCTGACTGACAGGCACGGTACCTGGAAGGTCAAGTCGGGCCTGGCCGAGATGCTGAAAGGCGGCGTCATCATGGACGTGGTTACGGCCGAGCAGGCCAAGATCGCCGAGGATGCGGGGGCGGTGGCAGTGATGGCGCTGGAACGGGTTCCGGCCGACATCCGCCGCGAAGGTGGGGTGGCACGGATGAGTGAGCCGGGCCTGATCACGAGCATCGTCGAGGCGGTCACCATCCCGGTCATGGCCAAATGCCGGATCGGGCACTTCGTCGAGGCGCAGATCCTCCAATCCCTCGGGGTCGACTACATCGATGAGAGCGAAGTTCTCACCCCGGCCGATGAAGAGCACCACATCAACAAGCACGCCTTTACCGTGCCCTTCGTCTGCGGCTGCCGAGACCTCGGTGAGGCGCTCCGCCGGATTACCGAGGGGGCGGCCATGATCCGGACCAAGGGCGAGGCGGGAACAGGCAACGTGGTCGAAGCCGTCCGTCACATGCGCGCGGTCACCAGCGCCATCCGCCAGCTGCATGGCATGGGAACCGAAGAGCTGGTGATGGAGGCCAAACGGATCGGCGCCCCGTTCGATCTCCTCGAAGAGTGTGCCCGGCTCGGCCGGCTTCCCGTGGTCAACTTCGCGGCCGGTGGCATCGCGACTCCCGCGGATGCCGCCCTGATGATGCAGCTGGGCTGCGATGGTATTTTCGTCGGCTCGGGAATCTTCAAGGCCGAGAATCCATCCGCCCGAGCCAGGGCAATCGTGGCGGCGACCACGTACTACGACCGGCCTGACATCCTGGCGGATGCCTCCAAGAGCCTCGGCAAAGCGATGCACGGCCTGGAAATCGGCGCCATCCCTCAAGGGGAACTGCTCGCCGGCAGAGGCTGGTGAGTCAAGACCCCGCGAAATCCGAGCATTTCGGGGGGGCGGGGAGGCGGAGGCGGCGGGTCGGGGTTCTGGCCCTGCAGGGCGACTTCCGCGAGCACCTGGCTGCGCTCAAGGCCTGCGAGGTAGAGGCCGTCCCAATCCGTCTTGCACCAGAACTGAAGGAGGTCGATGCCCTTGTCCTCCCGGGGGGCGAAAGCACGACCATGGCCCGTTTGATGGAGGCCGACCTGAAAACGCAGATACAGTCACGCGCGGCTCATGGTATGCCGGTGCTGGGCACCTGCGCCGGCATGATCCTCATGGCCCGCGAAATCAGTGACGGCCGTCCCGATCAGGAACCGCTGAGCCTGATGGACATTGCCGTCCGGCGCAACGCCTATGGCCGGCAAAAGGACAGCTTCGAGGCAGAAGTCGAGTCGGCCGCGATCGGCGGCAGCGCGCCCGCCGTCTTCATCAGGGCACCACAGCTGATGAGCAAAGGATCGGAGGTGGAGGCGCTGGCCGAGCATGGCGGGCATCCGGTCGCCTTGCGGCAGGGAACTCGCCTGGCACTCGCCTTCCATCCTGAACTGTCCGAGGACCGGCGCTGGCACCAGTACTTTCTTTCCCTGCTGGAGGAGCTTCCCTGAGCTTTCAAGTCCGACCCGCGCAGCTACGTGATCTCGCCGGTATCGAAGCGCTCTACCGGCAGCAGGTACGCGAGGCGGAACGTTCGCCGGTCAAGCGTCAGTTCGCGTCCTCCCGGTTGTGGTTCCTTTTGAACAACGCCTTCGCCTCGATTCTGCCGATAACCTCTCCGGCCGACCACGTTTACGTCATGGAAGACGAACGACGGTCGCTCCAGGGTTTTGTCCAGGCCGAGAACGCGGCGCTCGGTCCTCACGCCTGGCAGATCCTGAACCTTTGTCTCAACCCCGACCTCGACCGCTTCCAGGATGGAACGGCTTTGCTCGATCACCTCTTCAATGAAGGTCTCAGCCGTGGCGTCTCGAAGTTCATCGTGCGCATACCTATCGGGGACCCGATCGCCGATCTGTTTCGGTCGCGGGGTTTCGCCGCCTATGCGACCGAGCATGCGCTGCTCAAGGAGACCCTCGCGACTCGTGTCGCGCCGGCGCTGGGGGGCTGGCGCCCGATGCGCCGGGAGGACGAGTTAGGGCTATACCTTCTCTATGTTGCTACGACCCCCAGGGCGGTGGCCGCCGTCGAGGCCTCGAGCTTTGCCGAGTGGCGACGCACCTTCCAACCGGCGGCGCGGAACGCGCGGATCCCGCGGCGCGCCGGTCAGCCGCGTTTCGTCGTGGAGCGGGTGCAGCTGATCGGCTGGATGAGCCTGGTCCCGGGTGGCGGTGGACGCCCGCATACGCTGGGACTGATGGCTGCCGGCCAGCCCCCCGAGCTCTGGCCGGGCCTCGTCGAGCGTAGCCTTGCCTACGTCGCCGAGCACCGTCCGGGGCCGGTCTGGTGCAGTCTCCGGCATTACGATGAGACTGCCATCGCGCTCTTGACCGGTGAAGGTTTCGAGGTGATCGCATCGCAGACGCTGATGGTTCGTGAACTTCCGCTGAAGGTTCCCGCTCGCGCACGGGTAAGAATCAAGGACAAGCGGCTCGTGCCGCAGTATGGATGAGGTAATGGTGCAGGAAACTGGCCGATCGTTGAATGGGTTGACCGATGCGGACCCGGCCGAGCTGGATCTGCTCTTCCAGGCCCTTCCGCCGCACATCAACCGTGCGGTGAAGCGCCTCGACCACCAGCGCCTGCTGCTGGAGGTGGTGCTTGACCTCGGTCGCGAGCCCGAAGCCCGTTTCCCGGACGCCGAGGTGCTGCTGGACGAGACCCCGGTAACCTCGGAGGATCTGGAGTTCGTGGCCACGCGGGTTGGATCGTTCGGTGACGATAACCGTGCCGGGATCGAGCGGACGCTCCACCGTATCTCGGCAATCCGCAACCGGTCGGGCGCGATCGTGGGCCTGACCTGTCGGGTGGGGCGCGCCATCACGGGGACGATCGACATCATCAAGGACATGGTCATCGGCGGCAAGAGCATCCTTCTGCTGGGACGTCCTGGGATAGGCAAGACCACCATGCTTCGCGAGTGTGCGCGCGTGCTGGCCGACGAGATGAAGAAGCGGGTCGTGATTGTAGATACCTCCAACGAGATCGGCGGGGACGGAGACATTCCACACCCGGGGATCGGGCGTTCGCGCCGGATGCAGGTAAAGACGCCATCGTTGCAACACGCGGTCATGATCGAGGCGGTGGAGAACCACATGCCGCAGGTGATCGTCATCGATGAGATCGGGACCGAGCTCGAGGCGGCCGCCGCGCGGACGATCGCCGAGCGAGGGGTACAGCTGGTCGCGACCGCGCATGGCAGCTCGCTCGAAAACCTGCTCGTCAACCCGACGCTGAATGACCTCCTTGGTGGCATCCAGACCGTGACCCTTTCAGATGAGGAGGCCCGGCGCCGCGGCACTCAGAAGTCTGTTCTCGAGCGGAAGGCGCCGCCCACCTTTGACGTGCTGGTGGAAATCCACGACCGGGACCGGCTGGCGATTCACCAGCCGCTCGGAGACGTAGTCGACGCTGCTCTGCGCGGCACGCTCAAGCCCCCCCAAATGCGCATCCGCGGCACCGACGGGGCGATCGTCGCCCGGCTCGCGGAGTCGGCGCCGATGCGAGCTGCTGCGGTGCGAGAACCGATCGAAGCGCCGCGCTCACGGGCCCTCCACGAGACCGTGTCGGTGTTTCCCTACGGCGTCAGCCGTAATTACCTCGAGCAGGCCATCAGCGACCTGCACGTTCCTATCCGGGTCCAGAATCACATCGAGGACGCGGACCTTATCGTGACGCTGAAGAACTATTACCGCCGCAAGGATTCGCCGCTGCGGGAGGCGGAGGCAGACGGCATCCCGATCCAGGTGCTGAAGAGCAACACAATCACCCAGATCAGAAACGCGCTCAGCAAGGTCTATCAGCTGGACACCCCCGACCCGACCGAGTCCGCATTGCAGGAAACCATCGAGGGCATCAACCGGGCGAAGGCTACCAATGCGATGGTCGAGCTCTCACCCCAGACGGCCTATGTTCGCCGCCTGCAGCACCAGCTGGTTGAGCGTCATGAGCTCACCGCGCGGAGCACCGGAAAGGAGCCGAACCGCCGGCTGCGGATCTACACGAGCGCTGACTGAAGCCGGTATAGTTCTCGCCAAAAGATGAGTGCCGCGGGGAAGCCGGGCGGCTTCTTCATCACGTTCGAGGGGCCCGAGGGCGGCGGCAAGTCGACGCAGGTTCACCGGCTGGCGGAGCGCCTGGCGGCGGACGGCCACACGGTCTGGACCACCCGCGAGCCGGGCGGAACCCGGGCCGGCGAGATGATTCGCCCCCTGGTGCTGGGTGGCTCGGCGCCTCCGGTAGCGGCCTGGAGTGAGGCGCTGCTCTTCACCGCAGCACGGGCCCAGCTGGTCGAGGAAGTTATCCGGCCACGGCTGGAGAAGGGGGAGATCGTCATCTGCGATCGCTACAGCGATTCGACGATTGCCTACCAGGGTTACGGTCGCGGCCTGGACCTCGCGTTGCTACGTCAGTTGCAGGACGCTGTCACTCACGGAATCCGCCCGGCACTCACGCTGCTCTTGAACCTGCCGGTGGCGGCCGGTCTTGCACGCATCCCCTCGAGGTTGAAGGACCGCCTCGACCAGGAAACCGTGGCCTTCCACGAGCGCGTGGCGGCCGGCTACCGGCGGATGGTGGAGGAGGAACCCGATCGCTGGCGCGAGGTGGATGCTTCGGTCGGACCAGACGAGGTCGCGGCCGCCGTCCTGGATCGGGTCGGGCCTGCGCTCCAGCGAGCCGGCGTATTCCCGGCGGAGCGGCGGTCGGCGTGAAGCTCCTGATCGCGGTGGTTCACAGCGAGGATGCCTCCTCGACGATGGACGCCTTGAACGACCGCGGCATCTCCGTGACCCGGTTCGCCAGCTCAGGCGGCTTCCTTCAGCACAAGAACGTAACGCTCTTCTCCGGCATCGAAGACGATCGCATCGACGAGGTTTTACAACTGCTCAAAGAAAACTGCCGCACCCGGAGTGAGTACATGAACCCGATGCCACCGCTGGTCGAACCCGGGGACTTCTTTGTCCCCTACCCCGTCGAGGTGCAGGTGGGGGGCGCCACCGTCTTCATCGTCAACGTCGACCGCTTCGAGAAGCTGTAAACCCGGTCCGAAAAGTGATCCATGGACTCGGGACCGTCCTGAACGTGGCCACTGTTCTCCTGGGAGCGGCGACGGGGCTCGGCCTGAAGCGGTTCATACCTTCCAGCCTCCAACAAACCATGCGCACCGGCCTTGGCCTCTTTACGGCGGTGATCGGGATCCAGATGGCGCTCAAGTCTCGTAACTCTCTGCTGCTTCTCCTGAGCCTGCTGCTGGGCCTGCTTGCCGGTGAGCTGCTCCGCCTCGACGACGGTTTGCAGCGGATCGGGCGCCTCACCGAGTCGCGCCTCGGCGGCCGCGGACGCGAGGGGCCGGGCCGCATCGCGCTCGGCTTTACGACCGCGACACTCCTCTTCTGCGTAGGTCCGCTGACCATCCTGGGAAGCTTCACCGACGGAACCCGGGGGGATGTGACCCTGCTCGCGATCAAGTCCGCGTTGGACGGTTTCAGTTCGATTGTGCTGGCGGCCACCCTGGGCTGGGGCGTGCTCCTCTCGGCAGTCTCGATCCTGGTGATCCAGGGTGGGCTGACGGTGCTTGCGATGCTGGCCCACACCGGTTTGAGCGGCGGGCAGACGACCGAGCTCACCGCCGTGGGGGGGCTCGCCGTACTGGCGATCGCGCTCGGCCTGCTGGATTTGAAGGCGATCAAGGTGGCTAATCTTTTGCCATCATTAGTGGTGGCTCCAATGCTCTACTGGCTGATGCAGGCTGTGGGTCTTGGATGACGGATAGACTGAAGAACCCATGACCAAGACTCAGCCCGCTGTCGAGCGACGGGTCGACTGGTTCGCCGCCGGCATCGGACTGGTGCTGGCCGTGATGTTGCAGCTGGTCGGGGCAAGTCTTCTCTTCGGCGGACACCGCGGCCAGCTGGTAGGGCAGGGTCTGCTTACCTTCCTGGCAGTGTTCGCGGGCGGCTTGCTGGCCGGCTACCTGGGACCAAGGGCGGGGGCGGTCTGGAACGGCATGGTGGTCTGCGTCGCCTTCATAGTGGTGGAGGAGCTGGCGGGGGCGGTCGGCCCGGTTGGGCCGATCGGATCGGCCGGCCTCGATACGCTCGGCCTGGTGCTGGACGACGTACTGGTCTTGACAGGGGGGACTCTCGGGGGGCTTGGTGCCCGCCTCGTTCGTCGGTGATCCCCGGTAACAAAAAATTCGCTGGGGTCGTTTCGCCATCAGTCCGCACTAATAGGAGAAAGCATGCAAACGCAAAACAGCTCTGTCGAGGCCCTTGGGACTCGCATCATCGACAACGTCAGCCGGGTGCTGGTAGGAAAGGAGGCCGAGGCCGAACTCTGCGTCATCGCACTTCTGAGCCGCGGCCACCTGCTGATCGAAGACGTGCCCGGAGTCGGTAAGACGATGCTGGCAAAGTCGCTTGCCCGCTCGCTCGGTTGTGCCTTCGAGCGGCTCCAGTTCACTCCCGACCTGCTGCCTTCTGACGTTACCGGCGTCAATATCTACAGTCCAAACACACAGCAGTTCGAGTTTCGGCAGGGACCGATCTTCGCCCAGGTCCTACTCGCCGACGAGATCAACCGTGCCACACCGAAGACGCAGTCCGCGCTGCTGGAGGCGATGGAGGAAAGGCAGGTGACCGTCGACGGCACGACCTACCCGCTACCACTGCCCTTCCTGGTGCTCGCAACCCAGAACCCGGTTGAGTTCGCGGGGACCTTCCCGCTGCCGGAGGCGCAGGTCGATCGATTCCTGATGCGAGTCAACCTCGGTTACCTCGACGTGGCACACGAGGTCCAGGTGCTCGACCGTTTCGAGCGGGACTCCCCGATGGAGCAACTGGAGCCGGTTTCCTCCGCGCCGGAAGTGCTCGAGTCGCAGAAGGCGGTGCAGCAGATCTACGTCGACAGCCAGCTCAAGGAGTACATCGCCCGCGTGACGCATCGCACCCGTTCACACCCGGACATCGGGCTTGGTGCCAGCTCCCGGGGTTCACTCGGACTCTTTCGTTCCTCCCAGGCCCGGGCCGCACTCGAGGGACGCGACTTCGTCACGCCTGACGATGTCAAGGCGCTTGCTCACCCGGTGCTCGGACACCGCCTGATCCTGAAGCCCAATGCCGAGCTGCGCGGCCTGACCGCGGCCAAGATCCTGAGCCAGATCCTCGAGTCGGAGCCGGTGCCACCGCCCAACGTGGTCTCACGCTTCGGGCGTCGGGCAGCGAGCTAGGCGAACAGTGCGCCTGCCGCGGCTTCCGCTGGTCACGGCCCTGGCGCTGCTGTTCTTCTTTGCCTATATCACCGGCGTTCGACTCGCTTACAACCTCTTCTATGCGCTGGTTCTTCTCTTTGTCCTCAGCTACCTCTGGAGCCGCCTCGCCACCGATAACCTGGTACTGGAGCGCGTCAGCCCGGAGGGCCAATACCAGGTCGGTGACGACTTTGAGGAACAATTCGCAGTCCGCAACCGCTCCTGGATTCCGATCCCGCTGATCGAGCTCACGGATTTCTCCAATCTTCCGGGATATGATCCCGGGCGCGTCTTCAGCCTCAAGGGCCGCCGGGTGCGGCGGTGGACCTCCAGAGGTCGATTCAAGCAGCGCGGTCTTTTCACCTTCGGCCCGGTCGAGCTGCGTTTCGGCGACCCCTTCGGCCTTTTCCCGCGTACCATCCGTGTTTCCGCCAGCCGCTCCGTCGTTGTCTACCCGGTGATCCGTCCGGTGGGCTCGCTGGAGGCACTGGCACCGAGCGCCGCCGGCGATGAACAGATGCGAGGGCGCGTACTTGATGTGCCCCCCAATGCGACCAGCATCCGGGAATACGTTCCGACTGACAGCGTGAAGCGGATTCACTGGGCTTCGTCCGCCCGACTCGGGCGGCTGATGAGTCGTAGCTTCGAGACCCGCGAGGGTGGCGATGCCTGGATCGTTCTGGACCTGCAGGCTGGTGTCCACGCCGGCTCCGCGCCAGACTCCACACTTGAGTACGCGATGAGTCTCTGTGCCTCGATGACGGACGCGGCGCTGCGGCGCGGGGGCGCGATCGGGCTGGTCTGCAACGACAGCCGGCTCAGCGTGATCGAGGCGGCTCGCGGGGACCAGCAGCGCAAGAAGCTGTTCGAGCATTTCACGCTGGCACAGGCCGACGGTACAGTGCCGCTGGCGACTCTGCTCAACTCGCAACGGGAGCACTGGCGGCACCGGGGTGGCCTGATCGTGATTACGCCATCCCCCGACGAACGCTGGGTCGAAGCCCTCCTGGACCTCGGCGTACGAGGCCATCGGAGCCTGGTCGTTTACCTGGAACCGCAGGGCTTCGGCGGCAGCCAACCCTCCCTGGGAGCCGCCGGTCGCTGGCGACAGGCACTCAACTGGTGGGTTATCAAAGGCCCGGACGATTTCGAGCCGGCCGTGGAGCGCCGAGTTGCCGCGGTTTAGCCCCGCCCTGCTGGTGGCGCTCACGGCGGCCGCCCTCGCGGGCCTCTGGCTACTTCGCCTTGTCCTCCCGAGCTACGAGGACGGCCGGCTGACCCTGCGCATCTGGCGGCGGTCGAGGCCAGTGGCGAGCTTCGAGCTGCGAGACACCTGGCTGCTGCTCGGCCTGGCCATCGTGATGGGCTGGTCGGTCGCCGCTGCGGTTGAGCGGGCAGCCTGGGTGACGGCTTCCGACGGCCGGCTGGTGCCGGCGATGACGATTGCGACGGTGCTTTGCTGGGTACTTGCAACCAGCCGCCTTCCTCCCGTCGCTATCGTGGTCGGCGGCATTGCTATGGTGGTCGTTCCGCTGGCCCTGCTGATCCCATCACCCCTGACCAGCGGCGGGGTGCCATCGATTCCGGCCCTTCAAAAATGGTTCGCCGAGCTACCCTCTCAGCCGGGTCTTGGCCTCCTGATCGGATTGATCCTGTTGATGCTGCTCTCCGGCATCTGGACCAGCTGGTGGGTTTTTCGCCGGCGCAATGGGCTGGTCGCCCTCTTACCCACAGGCAGCATCCTGGCGGTCGAGATCATCAACGATACCAACGCGCTCCTCTATTTCTTCAGCCTCGTTTGGGTTGCGGCGGCCGCCTGCATCCTGCTCCGGCTCAACTTCGTTCGCCTCAAAGAACGCTGGCGCGTCCGGCGGCTACCTCGAGCCTCGGACACTGGATGGACCTTCGGTGAGGTCGGCGTTGAGGCGGTCGGAGCCCTGCTTCTGGCGTCCTTTTTGATCATCCCCCCGCTGACCAGCGCGGATATCAGCGGCTTCCTCGTCCCGGGCACCATCAGCGCCGACCCCCTGCACCCGTTCGGACTGGGAGCGGGCAGCTCACATCAAGTGGTCGGTTCCATAGGCTATAGCGAGACCGTGCGTCCCGGGTCGCAGCTGAAGGCGAAGTCGCAGACAGTGATGATCGTGACTGGCGACATACCAACCTACTATCCCTACTGGCGCGGCATCGCCCTGGCAGGCTGGGACGGGATCAGCTGGTACCAGTTACCGAGCACGCCGGAACTCTCGGTCCAGGAACGTCCCCGGATCGCCGCGAGGCAGGCAATTCCGCGCGACGACCTGCCCGCGGACTCGGGCCGGCTCGAAACCATGCGCGACAGTTTCCGTATGCTCGTGCCCCTGGACCAGACGGCGAATACCGTCTTCTCCGCCGGCGAGGTGCTCACGGTTGAGGACCAGGCAACCACGGCTCGCGGGATCTCCAGCTCGAGAACGTCGGGTGGGGGAATCCTCTTCGATACGGTGGACCGCCTCCGATTCATCGGAAACCTCCATCCGCCCTACGGCTACACGCTCACCCAGGCGACCCCCAAGGTGGACGCCACCACCCTGCGCCAGGCCGGCACTGACTACCCCGCCTGGCTCTCCCCCTATGTGACGCTCTACCAGGGCGCGCGGATCGCGCAGGGGTACCCTCCGACCCGTGATGCCGAAATCAAGAACCTCGCCCAGGACATCGTTCGCTCAGCAGGAGCCAGCAACCCCTACGACCAGGCGAAGGCGATCGAGTCATGGTTTCTGGCTAAAGGCCGCTTCACCTACACGCTGACTCCGCCGCCGGCACCGGCAGGCGTCCGACCGCTCGACTACTTTCTCTTCAGCTCGAAGAAAGGCTTCTGCCAGGACTTCTCGACCGCAATGAACGTCATGCTGCGCCTGCTGGGAGTCCCCAGTCGCCAGATGAGCGGCTTCGGCCAGGGAGTCTTCGATGAAAAGACGCACCGCTACCTGGTCAATTCCCTGGACGCCCACAGCTGGGTGGAGGCCTTCTTTCCGGGTTATGGCTGGATCCCCTTCGAGCCGACTCCCGACGGTATCAACCTTCCTGTCATCCGGCCGAACACCGCCGCTGAGCTGAACTCACCGGTGGTCACGACCGCGGTCCCCTCCGCCCGGCCCCGGCAGACCCTCCCGGAAACGCCCCTGCCGCAGGGTGCAGGCGGCTCGGGGAGCCTCAACGGAGTGGGCGAGCCCCTCCTGATCGCCGGCGCGATCCTGGTGCTTCTTCTGCTGGCGGGCCTGGCCGCGGCCAGCCGCTGGCTGTTCGGTGTTCGCGACATGCCGCGCATCTGGCGTCGCCTCCAGTTTCTGGCCGACCGCCTGCACGTCCCGCGCCACCGAGGTGATACGCCCGAAGAGTTCGGTGGACGCCTGGCCGGCTCGGTACCCGGGCTCGAGCGCGAGCTGCGCTCGCTGGCGCGCCTCTACACTCGCGGCAGCTTCCGGCGGGGCGGCCTGGACTCGCAGGAAGAGCTGGAGGCGCGTGAGTCCTGGAACCGCGTTCGCCAGAATTACCCCCGGCTGGTTGCGCGTGCCTGGCGGGACGCGCTGGTCAGCGGTCAGGTGTTGGGGGCAGCGGGAGGCGAACGGTCAGGAAATCGCGGGCGGCGAGTGCGCCGCTGATCGACCGGTCGGTTCCGAGGTGGGTCAGGATGAACCGTACCGACGGGTGCCTTTTGAGCAGCTCCTCCACCTCGGCCACGGATAGGTGCATCGGGCCGGGCTTCTCGTAGGTCATCTCCACCACCGCGTGATCGCAGGCGCTCAGCAGCGACTCGAGCCCGGCTGACGCCTCCGCGTCGCCACTGTAGCCAAGACGAACGTCACGACCGGCAAGCACGTAACCCAGGCAGGGGAAACGGCTGCTGTGTTCCATCCGGTAGGCGGTGAGGCGGTAGCCGGCCACGCTGATCTCTTCCCCCGGCACGATTTCCTCTACCTCCAGCTGGCGTCGCTCCCTGGCGAGCTGAAGCATCTCCGGGCCCCAGGCGAATTCGACCAGTTGGTCGACGTAAGCACGGGCACCAGTCGGGCCGACGATGGTCAGCGGCGGAGGCGGCTGATCTAGAAGGATGCGGCCGAGTATCAACCAGGCGAGTCCGAAAGTATGGTCAGCATGGAAATGTGTGAAGACGACCGCCTGCGGAGATGAAAGCGAAACCCCCACCCGTGGCAGGTGCACGGATAGTGGAGCGCCGGCGTCCAGCAACAGGGTGCGATCGACGAGCATGCTGACGTTGTAGGCGGCAGGTGCGACGGCCGCACCAGTGCCCAGGAAGGTGAGCTCCACTGGCCCAGACGCTATCAGAGCCCGTCCCTTGACCGGGCTGCGGTTTAGAGTGGCAAAGTGCTGGAACGGGTTCGCCTCACCCAGTGGTCGCACGGAGCGGGTTGAGCCTGCAAGCTAGGTCCTGAAGACCTGGCTCAGGTCCTGAGCCACTTGCCGGCGCGACTCGAGAATCCGGACGTCCTCGTCGGGCTTGAAACCGGTGATGACGCTGCCGTCTACCGTCTACGCCCTGACCTGGCGCTGGTTTTTACGACCGATTTCTTCACCCCCGTGGTGGACGACGCGTACACCTTCGGCGCCATCGCCGCTGCCAACGCGCTCAGTGACGTCTACGCCATGGGCGGCATGCCGCTGCTCGCGCTGAACCTGGTCGGATTTCCGGTCAAGGAGCTGCCGGCCTCCATCCTGGGCGAAATCCTTTCAGGCGGATCCTCCAAGGCGCAGGAAGCGGGCATCGATATCCTGGGTGGGCACAGCATTGACGACCATGAGCCCAAGTACGGGCTGGCGGTGATCGGCACGGTCGCCCCGGATCGGATCGTCCGTAACCGGGGGGGTCGCGCCGGAGACGGGTTGGTGCTCACCAAGCCGCTCGGGACGGGCGTGATAGCGACGGCGATAAAGCACGGGGTGGCTCCGAATGCAGTCGAGGCGGCGGCCGTCGCCTCAATGTTGCGCCTCAATCGCGAGGCTGCGGCGGCGATGCTGAAAGTCGATATCCACGCCGCCACCGACATAACCGGCTTCGGACTGCTTGGACATCTTCACTACCTGGCCCTGGCCTCTGGACTGGCGGCGACGGTTGACTCTGAGGCGGTGCCCTTGCTGCCGGGGGCGCTGCTGCTTGCCGACGCGGGTGAGGTGCCCTCCGGCACCCGATCAAACGAACGCTTCCTGCACAGCCGTGTCGAGTTCGCGCCGGTGGTCGACGCCGCTCGCCGGACCCTGCTTTGCGACGCCCAGACTTCCGGTGGTCTGCTGCTGGCAGTAGCTCAAGCGGAGCTGCCGCAACTGCTGGCCGAACTCCGATCGAGGAACGAACTGGCCGTTGTGGTCGGCCAGCTGGCCGACGGGAGCCCGGGAAAGATCAGCGTCCGCTGAGCTGCTGTCCGGGGCCCCGTGGCCGGCTTGTCACCGGCATGCCACCCTGCGTCCATCCCGGCACATATGCCAGGCCGCGCTGGAAGCGTATTAGAAGGTGAACCTATGAGCATTACCGGCTCCGGCACCACGCAGCGTGTGACTTGGGCCACCACCCATAATGGTGCCCAGTGCGGGTCTTCTCTAAGGCGCCGGCCGACGACGATCGGCCCCTGGTGGCACGGGCTCGCCGAGGCGATCAGGACGCGGCCAGGGCGCTCTTCGAGCGCTATTTCGACCGCATATACAACTACGTATATGCCCGGCTGGGCCGGGTCGAAGATGCGGAGGATCTCGCCATCGATACCATGACACGCACCCTCACCCGCCTCGATCTCTTCCAGGATCAGGGAGTCGCTTTCTCCTCCTGGGTCTACCGCATCGCCCACAATGCGACCATCGACCACTACCGGCGCCAGGGCAAGGTGACCCTGGTGCAGCTCGAAGATGCCAATCTGCCCCAGTCGGCGGACCCCTCCGAAATGGCGGTCGAACGGATGTCGAACGAGGATCTCCGGGTCGCGATCCGCGAGCTGACCGAAGAGCAGCAGCAGGTACTGATTCTTCGTTTCTTCCAGGACCTGACCGCCGCCCAGGTGGCGGAGATCCTGGGCAAGTCGGTGGGCGCGGTCCAGGCACTCCAGCACCGAGCTCTTGCATCCCTGGAGCGGGCCCTCGCGGGGAGGCCGGTCAATTGATTTCCGAGAATCAGCGCCTTGAGCGACTGGCCGAGCGGCTTCGTGCAATCGAGGCCGCCGCTCCCTCACCGGCGGCCAAGATCCGTGCCTGGAACCTGGTCTCAGCCGGCCTGCAGAAGCCCGCTGCTGGCGTCGCGCGGGAGCGCTCCGGAGCCCGCCTCCTCGTAGCGGGGCTGGCCGCGTCCGCTCTGCTGGTGGCGGGGGCGATCGCGGCGGCCGCGGACAGCCTGCCCGATTCCGCCTTTTATCCCGTCAAGGGGACGATTGAAAACTTGGAAGGCGCCTTCGCCCTGACCGCGGCGGACCAGTTCAAGCATCACCTCACTCTGGCCGCCACAAGGCTTCGGGAGGCAGACGCGATGTTCGCCCGCCACCGTGTCGACCTGGCCGACCAGGCGCTTGTCGGGATGGAAGACCAGCTGACCAGTGCCGCCGCGGTCGTAAAGACGGTCAAGGCAAGTGACGCTCCTGTCGCCGGCAGTCTCGAGGGCCAGCTTCAGCAGGCGGTCCAGACCCACGACAACCAGCTGGCGGGCCTCCAGGGCCAGGTGACCAACCCGACCGCCGTCGTGGCCATCACCAGGGCACGAAACCGTGCCCAGGAAGCGCTCAAGGTTGCGGCTGCGGCCGCCGACCACGGCCCGGGGAACGGCAACGGCAATTCCTCAGCTTCCGCGTCTTCCTCTGATAAGGGCCAGAGCGCCAGCGGCTCTCCCTCCGGCACGACTGAACCCACCCTCCCCTGAGTCTCCGGTCGGTGCGGCGACCACTACCATGCTCCAGTGGGTCGCTCTCGCCTGCTCAGGGCTGCGGCCAGCGCGCTTACCGCCTTACTCCTGGACCAGCTCACCAAGTTGTGGGCGACATCCGTGCTGCCGGCGAACGGTGGCCGGCTGGTGGCGGTGCCGGGGTGGCTGTCGTTTAGTTTGCTGAAGAACTCCGGCGGCACCTTCAGCCTGCTTAGCAACCATAACCTGTTCTTCGCCGGCGCCAGCCTGGTAGTGCTGCTGGCCATCATAGTCGTGCTTGTGCGCGGCTACTTTTCAAATCCGGTCAGTGTCACCGCCCTGGGTGCAGTCGCCGGTGGCGCCGCCGGCAACCTCCTGGACAGGATCCGACTGCAGGGGGTGGTCGATTTCATCCATCTGCGCTGGTGGCCGACTTACTTCAACCTGGCTGATGTTGCCATCAGGGTGGGAGTCCTGGTCTTTCTCGCCACTTTGGTATTCGAGCAGGCCACGCGGCGCCGGCGGCCGGATTGAGGGTCAGGCCGGGCGATTAGCCGGCGAGGTTAAGCTCCACTCCGTCGTCGACCGTTGGATAGGTTCTCACCCAATGGCCGTCAGGCTCGAATTTCATCCGGTCGGATAAAAGCCCTTAGGGGTTTTCAACCATCTCGGGGGCGGAATTCCCCCGGGCCAGCCGGCGTGCGACGATCCAGGCTGCCACCTGGGCTCGGGAGCGGAAGCCGAGCTTGGCCAGGATATGCGCCGCGTGTGAAGAAACGGTCGCCGAACTCACGTTCAGCCGGCGTCCGATGGCCGCGTTGGTGAAACCCATCGCCATCAGCTCGGCGACCTCGTGCTCTCGCTGGCTAAGCACTTCTGTCCGCTTCTCAATCGCCGGCTCGGGGGCTACTCCGAAGATCCTAAGTACGCCGGAGGCCGCTTCGCGGCGACGGTTTTCTGCCTGGCGATCCTCTACTCTTTTCCGGCCTGGCGCTGGCGAGGGCTCAGCAGCACTCATGACAACATTCAGCAGGTGAGTGACCTCGCCCGACGGTCCGGTCAAGGGGTAGATCTCCCAATCCCAGAGGCTCCGCTGGCGCCGCGCGCCTTTTTCCGGGAGCTTCAGCTCGCCAAATTCGAACTGCTTGAGATGCTCCGGTTTCGCCGTGGCGCACACGTTGCCCATAATCTCCAGGACCCGGGCCGGCTGGGAACCGGGAAATAGCTCGCTTAGCGTCTTCCCCGCCACCGGCAAGCGCTCACTTCCGAGCCATTGTTCCCAGGTACGATTTGCGTACAGTATCTCGAAGGCAGGCCCGCAGTTGGTCAGGTGGAAGCCGATCGGAAGTGAGTCCAGAAGGCGTCCAAGGATTACCAGGGCATCGGACTCCGGCGACGCCTGCAGCACCGACGCGAGCTTGTCCAGTGTCGAAGGCGCCTTGCGCACCTTAGATCCCCCTTGGGTTCCGGTTCCGGCTTCATCTTGCGCCACGGATCCCGTCGGTGCAAGGCTAATCGATTGGCGGCATTGACACCCCACTGCGCGGAGGGTTTAGCCTAGCGTCAGGAGGAGCACAAAGAGTGGAAATCGGGGCGCCTGCCGGTCGGATGGGTGGGTCGGTCATCCAGACCACCCATGTTCGGGAGATGGCGGCAAACCTGCTGCTGGGTCGGGCCATGCAGGTGCTGGATGGGGCCTGCGGAATGGTCACGTTTCGCGGCGCCGAGGGAAGCTGGAACCGGGACAGCTTCACCCTCCCGGGGCGCCCGGACCGCCTCGAGGAGCTGGCCCCGGTGCTCGAAGCGCTGCTCGAGTGGACCCTCTACAGCGAGCTGCCGGTGGTGGTGGATGACCTGCCGCGCAGCCGATGGTCACGCTACCTGCTGAGTGACAGAACGCCGCCCGCCGGATCTATGGCGGCCACGCCGCTGGCCCAGCACGGGGCGATCTGGGGCGCGGTCGCCGTCTACCGCCCTGCACCCGCCTCAGATGGTCGACAGCTGCTGCAGCAGCTGGCTGACCTGGCGACGGAACCGCTGAGCTCGCTCGGGGCGGGACGGCCGGAAGGCATCAGCAGCTAAGCAGCCTGGGCGCGCCTTCGTATTATGGGCCGATGCGAGCCGCCGAATCGTCGCGCCGACTCGGTCGCCTGCGTCGGCGCCTCTCCGAGCTTGCCCTCGACTGCCTGGTCGTGACCGAGGCCTCCAACGTCCGCTATCTCTCCGGGTTCAGCGGTTCGCTCGGCTACCTGCTGGTGGGACAGCACGTCAGCGAGATCCTGGGCGACAGCCGCTACTGGCTGCAGATGGAAGAGGAGGCTCCTGGCTTTGCCCTGACACGTTCCAAGGCGTCACCTGGTTTGTGGGCGCTGGTGGCCGCAAGAATCCAGGCTCATGGCTTCAAAAGCGCCGGCTTCGAATCGCAGCACCTGAGCGTGGACATGCACAGTCGGCTGGCCGAGAGTCTGCCAGGGGACATCAAGCTGGAGCCGGCCGGAGGGCTGGTGGAAGAATTACGGATGCGCAAAACCCCGGAGGAGATTGCGCAGCTGCGCCAGGTCGCCGAGATTGCGGGCCGGGCCTTTGACCGCGTCCGGACCGGGTTGCGACCCGGCCTGAGGGAGCGTGACGTTGCCTTTCTCCTTGAACAGGGCTTCCGGGAGCTGGGTGCCGACCGTCCCTCATTCGAGACCATCGTGGCTGCGGGCGAGCGGGGAGCACTCCCTCATGGCCGCGCCTCGGATCGTGTGATTGCGCGAGGCGACATGATCGTCATCGACTTTGGAGCCCAGGCAGGTGGCTACAACAGCGATACGACAAGGACGGTTGTGCTTGGTGAGCCCAGCGTCGAGCAGCGCCGCGTGATCGACGCGGTGCGGCAGGCTCAGCGCCATTCGCTTGCGATGATGAAGCCAGGAGCCTCGGCCAGCAGCATCGACCGCAAAGCGCGCGAGGTGGCAAGCGAGCTGGCAGGCGGCGAGCACGCCTTCGGACATGGGCTGGGTCATGGAATCGGGCTGATGGTGCATGAGCGACCCTTCCTGTCGGCCAGCGACCCCACGACACTCGAGGCCGGGATGATCATTACTAACGAGCCCGGCGTCTACGTGCCCGGCTGGGGAGGCGTCCGTCTCGAGGAGATGGTCTTGATCACGGAAGCCGGCAACGAGGTGATCAGCCCGGCGTCGACGCAGGTCGAAGTCGAGTGACCTCTGCCGGATTGCTACGCGACAGGCTGCAGATCCACTCCCTTGCCGATTCTCTCTTCGGCGAAAACTGCTACATCGTCCGCCGCAGGGATACGCAGAAGGTTGTGATCATCGACCCGGGGCTGCAGGCCGACGAGGTCGTCCGGATGGTGGAGCGCGATCGCCTCAGTGTTTCGCATATCCTCCTGACGCATGGTCATATCGACCATATTGCCGGCGTGCCATCGCTCCAGCAGGCCACCGGGGCGCCGGTTGCGATGCACTCGGATGACAGGGGGATTCTCGACTGGGACCAGTTCGCGCAGTTGCCCTTCCTGCCCGCCGGGTTTCATCCATTTGAGATTCAGAACGAGATTGGGCAGGAATCGACGCTGGCATTAGACGATGTCAGCCTCCGTGTTCTCCACACCCCAGGCCATACGGAGGGATCGATCTGTTTTCTGTTTGGCCTCGATTGCTTCGCCGGTGATACGCTCTTCCAGCGCAGTATCGGGCGCACGGATCTTCCGGGAGGTAACTCGCAGAAGATAGTGATCTCGATCCGCTCGGTTCTCTACGCGCTACCCCCAAAGACAGCCGTTCATCCCGGGCACGGGCCGGCGACCACGATCGAGGAGGAGCGCCTGCTGAATCCCTTCGTGCCGGCCCTGCGGTCTCCCTGAGTCTGGGGCTCAAATTGCGGATCGCCTCGTTGTTGCCCAGCGCCACCGAGATCGTCTGCGCCCTGGGCCTCCGCGATCAGCTGGTCGCGGTCACGCATGAGTGCGACTACCCGCCCGGACTGGACGGTGTCGCAGTTGTCACGACCAGTGTTCTCCACAAGTCCTCATCGAGTGGCGCGATCGATCGCCACATTCGGCAGCTGGTTCACGAAGGGAGCAGCATCTATCACCTGGATGCCGAGCTGCTTCTTCAACTCAGGCCTGACCTGATCCTGACCCAGGAACTCTGCGAGGTCTGCGCCGTCTCCTATCCCATCGTCGAGCGCTCCGCCCGGCGCCTGGATGGAGCGGCGCGGCTCGTCTCCCTCGAGCCGCAAAGCTTGAAAGATGTCTTCGACAACATCGTGCTGATCGGCGAAATGACCGGCCGCCAGCAGGAGGCCGAGCGTCTTGTTGAGCAGCTCGTTGGGCGGGTGGCCCGACTTCGTAGTCGGCTGGCCGGGCGGCCTACCCGGAGCGTTCTCTGCCTGGAGTGGATCGACCCGCCCTTCAATGCCGGCCACTGGACCCCGGGATTGGTGGAGCTGGCGGGTGGGATGGATCCACTGGGATGCCCCGGGCGGCCGGCAGCTCGCCTCGCATGGGAGCAGGTAACGCAGTCCGAAACCGAGCTGGTGGTGGTGATGGCCTGCGGCTTCCCGCTTGATCGGAGCCTGGACGAATCAGCATCGATCTCATCCCGGCTCGCCGGACGCCAAATCTGGGTGGTCGACGCCAACGCCTATTTCAGCCGGCCCGGTCCGCGCCTGGTCGACAGCATCGAGATCATGGCGGGGATCCTCCATCCTGACGCGGTGGAGGCGCCGGCCCCGGCGCTCGCCCGCCGCCTGGCTTAGCCGCCGCCGAGGAAGCGAAAGAAAGCCGCCCCGATAAGGATCAGCGCGATGCCGCCCCCTAGCAACAGCAGAAAGGCGGCCGCAACGAAGCCGACCATCCTGCCAAAAGCGAGCAGAAGCTCCCGCTCTTCTGCAGATATCCCCCGGCCCTCATCGCTCACCCGGGTTCCTGCCCGGGCCCTGTATTCGACCGACTTACCATCGGATATGGACCTCGAGGAGGGCCCAGGTCGGTGGCGGTCCAGCCGTTGATGCGCCGCAACCCATCTTCCAGGAGGGCGCGAAGCGACTCCGGCGATCCCCGACGCTCGAAGACGCCGATCTTATCGGCGCGAAGCCTTCTTGTGCGGCTCACTGCGTCGTCCATCCACCAGACAGCGCTGATATCCAGCACGTGGCCGGTACGTTCGCGATAGCTGACCGTAAGTGTCGCTGAGCCACCCTGCGCTGGCTCGATAGCGAGCTCCCAGGCGGCTTTTCCATGCCGGTAGCG
>DASWQQ010000022.1:0-1646 GCA_036403615.1 Candidatus Dormiibacterota bacterium
AAGTAGCCATTACGCTGGATAACTTCCGCCCCCTCGTAACGGTTGGCGATCGTGACCTGGACCTGGGTGGCCGGGTTCGAAACCATTCCGGTCGGGTCGAGGCGCCGCACCGAGATGCCGCCGAAATAGCTGCCGTAGTAGATGTACTTGTCGGCTCCGACCTGGATGACATCCGGATCGAAGACCCAGCGGCGCGATCCTGGGCAGCACTGAGCGGGATGCGGCTCAACCGCCGGCGTGGGGGAATTCGTCCAGGGACCTTCGGGGGTTGGCGCGGTCGCCACGGCGATGGCGCTTCCGTTTCCGCCGGGCTCACCGGAGGGTTTCTGGGTATCCGTGATGGTGTAGTACATGACGTAGTGCCCGTTCATGAACTCAACGTCGGGGGCGAACATGTGAGCATCACGCAAAGCGTAGGACGGCAACGTTTGAAAAGCGTCGCCGATATAGGTGAAATGCACGAGGTCATAAGACTTCAGCATGGGGATCAGGTGAAAGTGGTATCCGGCCGCGTCGCGGTCGTTGTCGTTGAGGGGATCCTGGGTGCAGTAGACGTACCAGGGCTGGATCCCCGGCCCCTGCCGGCGGATGCTGCTCGGGTCGGCGCAGCTCTGCACGACTCCGTCGCCTGGTATGCGCGCCAGAATCGGGTTGGTGTAGCTGCCTGCCGTCCTGCCTTCCGCTGCGGCGCCGGTCAAGCCCGATGTGGCCAGCGTGGCAGCTGTCAACAAGGCGCAGACCAGGAAAACGTTCAGAGCACGGCGCCTGCCGAAGATATGCTTTTTACCGGATGCCATAGATTTCCCTCCTATCCCTTGGGCGTTCCCCGCGTCCCAGCCTTCACTGTACCTTAGGAAATCCATACAGGCAACGTGCTTCCGGATGAGCCTGAGCTGGGACCGGTCGGTTACGAGTCGATGACGGCGCCCCGGCCCTCGCAACCTTTGGTCAGCCGGGGCGTCTGCCCAGAAGATGCCTACTTCGCCCCTGAACCGCCTCGAGCTTGATCAGGGCTTCGCCCTTTGTACCGGCATCGAGTGTTCGACCCCCACCATCGAGGGCGGACGGCGCATGGACGAGCTGGAGAAGACCGGCCACTACCAGCGCTTCGACCAGGACATCAGGATGGTCTCCGAGCTGGGGGTCCAATACCTTCGCTACGGCATTCCCTTTCACCAGGTCTGTAGCAGCCCCGGTGTCTACGACTGGAACTTCACCGATAGGGCGATGGAGTCCTGCCGCCGGCACGGCATCGTGCCGATCGCAGACCTGATGCACTTCGGCCTGCCCGACTGGCTGGGCAACTATCAGAACAGCGCCATAGCGGACGTCTTCGGCGGCTACGCAAGAGCATTCGCCGAGCGCTATCCGTGGGTGCGTTACTACACGCTCGTCAACGAGCCCTTCGTCACCGCCAACTTCTCCGCCAGGCTCGGCTACTGGAACGAGCAGCAGCGAAGCCCGGAGGCCTTCACACGCGCGATGCTCAACATCGGCCGCTGCATCGTGCAGGCCCACCAGGAGGTCCGCAGGCTCAGGCCAGACGGCATCTTCATCCAGTCCGACTCGTGCGAGTTCGCGCACCCGGTTGACCCGTCCACCGTCAGCGAGGCCAGCTTTCTGAACGAGCTTCGTTTCATCGGTTA
>DASWQQ010000023.1:0-2930 GCA_036403615.1 Candidatus Dormiibacterota bacterium
TGCGATCAGGGCCGCGAACCCAGGCCTGCCGGTCGGGCTGACCACCGGGCTCTGGATCGTCAAGGACCCGCTGAAACGGCTTGAACAGGTCGAGGGGTGGACAGTCCTACCCGACTTCTGCTCGGTGAATTTCTCCGAAGACGGCACTAACGAACTATGCCAGCTTCTGCAGCGAATGGGCATCGGCCTGGAAGCCGGACTGGGATCGGTGGAGGACGCACGCCGCTTTGCCGCAAGCCCATTTACGAATGACTGCCTGCGTGTCCTGATCGAAGTCGACGACCCGACGACCGATGATCCGGTCCAGGCGGCGGCGAGGATCGGCGAGGTCCTAAAAAGGGGTGCGATCAATTGCCCAATCTTGCAGCATGGCTTCGGCGGGCACGCCTGGAGACTACTGGAGGACGCTCTCAGTCGTGGTTATGATGTCCGGATCGGATTGGAGGACACTCTCGTGATGCCCGACGGCTCGCCCGCATTGAACAACGCCGCACTCGTTGCCGCAGCCGCGGCCCTGGTCTCTGCTCATGCGTGATGTAGCGCCCGTCACAGTCAGCGCCGGCGAGCTCAGCTACGAGTGGATCGATGGCTGGGCACGGATCCCCGACGAAAGGGCAAGTGCGGCCGCCTGGCCGCACCACGGAATCGGCGCCCTGCCGAGCAACGAGATCGTCACCATGGACCGGTCGAAGCCCAATCTTCTGATCTTCGAGCTGGACGGTGCGCTGCACCGTTCGGTCGAGACCGAGATCGCCGACGCGCACGGCATCACGGTTGTAAGGGAAGGCGACGCGGCCTACCTGTGGATAGCCGACGCCGCCATGAAGCAGGCCAAGGAGGCCGGCTACGAGCCCCCGGAAAGCAGTAAGGGGTCCGGGGTTGCCAAGCTAGCGCTGAGCGGCCGGGTGATAACCCGCCTCCCAAAACCAGAACTTGCCGTCTACGGCCAGGGTGAATACCGGCCGACCTGCGTCGCCGTCAACGAGGTCCGAAGCGGTGGCAACGGAGATATCTGGGTGGCTGACGGTTACGGCGAGAGCTACGTGCACCGGTTCGACGCCAGCGGCCGCTATCTTCGCAGCCTCTCAGGCGAGGAAGGCGCGGGCCGCTTCAAGGGCCCGCACGCCGTCTTCATCGATCGCCGGCGCGGCGATCCGGAGCTGTACGTTGCCGACCGCAACAACGGCCGGATCCAGGTCTACGACCTGGAGGGTCGCTTCAAGCGGGTGGTGGGCGCCGAATTCCTCTCCCGTCCCACCTGGTTTGCCAGCGACGGGGATCGGCTGCTGGTGCTCGAGTTTCGGCCACCACGCCTGACTGTGCTCGATAGCGCCGACCGGCTGATCGGCTACCTGGCTGAAAACCCGGAAGCGCCGACGCGTGAAGGCTGGCCCAACGAGCTCAACAGTGACGGCACACCGCACCGAACAAGGTCCCTCGAAGCGGGCAAGCTGAACAGCCCACACAGCCTTACCCTCGATCGAGCGGGCAATATCTATATCACCGAGTGGCTGATCGGCGGCCGGATCATAAAGCTCAAGAAACTTTCCGGCTGAGACTGGCGCACCCCACCAGTCCGGCGTAACGTTCCGGGCCGACTCCGGCTGGAGTGCCCACGCCATCTCCGGCGGATCATGCGCGCCCGCAACCTGTTAGATTCGGGCAATGAGTGAACCCGGGAGCACCCTCAAGGCTGCACCGAAGCGCCCCAACGGGGTCGCTCGATGGGCGATGGCCAGAGGTGTCCGCGTCCATTCGTTCCTCTACAAGCGCGGTATCGCCCGCAAGATGGGGTCAACGACGGCGATCCTGGTGACGGTCAAGGGTCGGAAGAGCGGAAAGCTGATTACGGTTCCCCTGGGGACGCTCCGCGAGGGCACCGACTACGTCGTGATCGGCTCCATGGGGGGCGCGCCGTTCGACCCTCAGTGGTGGCTCAATATGCTCGCCAATCCAGAGGTCACGGTCCAGGACGGCGACAAGGTCCTCAAGGGCCGGGTCGAGTGGGTCGCGGACCCGGCCGAGCGCGCCACCCTCTGGAAAAAAGTCGTGGCGGCGATGCCCGGCTACGCCAACTACGAAAAGAAAACCTCGCGCGTGATCCCATTGGGGCGTATCCGTCCGGTTTCCTAGGCAGCCATGACGGGGCGACCGGTTGACGCCTGCCCCTATCCCAAGCCTTTTACGGCTGCCTTCAATGAATGTCCTTCGTACCAGACCAGGCACGCAATCGTGCTCGACTCTGCGCACCGACCCCTGCGAACGATCTGGTCGTGCCGGCATATGGAAACCAGGAACGTGCCAGACGACCCCGGACACTACTACGGAGCCTGCCAGCTGGGGGACGCGCGGGGGCGACTGGCATGGGTGCAACAGATCGGAGCCGATCGAATCCGAGCGATCCAGCAGCTGCGCACCGTGGTAATGCCCATCGCGCAGTCATTTGTCGACGAGATGGCGGTGCTCAAGAGCCGGCAGCTCGAGGCCGCGCGGGCGGGCGGCGATCTCGAATCAGTCCGGGCTGAAATGCAACGCCAGGGCGTGAAGTACCTTCGTCAGCTCGAGTCGTCGCTCAGCGAAGACGAACGGCTACTGGAGTCAGCGCAGATGCCCCGAGATGGTGTCATGCAGCTGGCACGCCAATGGGTCGACGAGTTCGTATCGGAGACTTGGACGAACGCGCGAGGCGACCCGCAGGTGCCGGATGACCTGTTGGCAGGGTTGCCCGAGTCGGTGCGCGTCTTCTACGCTCCCAGGTAAGGGACTACGCGGCGAGGTAGAAAGGATTTAGCCGGATTACCCGGCTGCCCATGATGGCGATCGGGTGCTTTCGAAGCCCACCCTCCATGACACTCAGGCCTCCGAGCCTGGTGACGTCGTAGGTGCAGACGACCGCCACCGGATAGGCACGCACAACCTCGTTTACCCGA
>DASWQQ010000024.1:0-4297 GCA_036403615.1 Candidatus Dormiibacterota bacterium
TGACCTATGAAACACATAAATAATTAATGTTTTAATGAAGGAAAAATGGTAATTACACGGGTCGGTCAGCGTCCCGCCGTTTAGACGGGCGCTGACCGACCCCAAGCGGACATGGAGCTTAAGAGGGAAGCGGACATTGGAAACAAACAGACGGAGTGCGCGCCCGTCTACGGCGAACTGATCCTCGCGGACACGTCGGACGTAGGCCGCCTTCGCCGCGCCTGTGCTCATCGCGGCCGCGCTGGCGCTGCTGGGTGGACCGAGCTTCAGGATCACCGCTCCCTCTGCAGACATGATCCTAACGTCTTTCGCGATCACCGCAGTGGGAACGCTGGCCCATCTCTTGATCGACGTTGCGACGGTGAAGGCATCCGCGGCTCTCGTTTCCGCCCTAGCCTACGCTCAATTGATCATGGGGGGCCCGGGTGGTCGATTTTCGGCGATACGCCCGATCTCCCGACCATCGCGGGCGCTGCCCTGATCCATCACGGCCGGCCTCTGGCTCTTGGCGGTCTCAGACAACTGGCTCCACGGGTGCAGCTGCGGCGCGGACAAGCGGGATGCCAGCGGCTTAGCGTTGCGACCCGAGTCATCCATGCGGCCGCTGGGCAGGTGGGGCCGATATGCCTTGCCTATACATGGACGGCCGCTCCGCTGACCCCTTCGACACCAAAGACGCGACGGTAGCGCTCGACCTCCGCCGCCGGGCCGCTCGCTTTGTTGAAATTGTCCGAGAGCTTCACCGCCGGTCTGCCATTAGCCGCAGTGACCTTGCAGACCAGGGACAAGGGATCGAACACCTCCTCACCGCGTGGATCGCAACCACGGAAATCGTTGGTCGCATTTGTACCCCAGCCATAGGCCAGACCAATCCGGCCGGCGTACCGCTGGTGGATAGAGGCGATGTCATCGCCGTGCGCCACGTGTCCGGGCACTGCGACGTCCAATCCGTCGGAGAACAGGACGAAGCGCGTCGTCTGGTCGATGCCCCGCAGCTGCAGCCAGGTGATGATCTCCTCGCCAGCTTCGAACGGAGGCTTTGAGTCAGGCCGGTAGCCGCGCCAGTTCGCGGCCAGCCACTCAGGGGCGTCCTTGAGAAACTGCGTCGTACCGAAGGTGTCAGGCAGTGCCACGAGGAGATTGCCGGAATAGGCATCCTGCCAGCGCCGGAGCAGATCGTACTGGCTAGCCTTGAGCTCGGCGTCGTCGGCGGCCAGGGCAGCCAACACCATCGGCAACTCGTGGCCATTCGTGCCCTTGGCGTCCAAGCCGTGCTTGAACGCGAGGAAGGCATTGCTGGTGCCGACGAACCGGTGGCCCAGCACGTTTGCCATCGCGTGCACCACCCATTCCTGCCACAGAAATGAGTGGCGCCGTCGGGTGCCGAACTCCGAGAGCGCCAGCCCCTCGAGCTCCTTCAGCGCGCGAAGCTTCGCCAGGAGCTTCGACTTGGCGCCGGCATAGAGAAAGTCGAGCTCCAGTTCAGTACGCTGCTGGTGCCCGGCCCGGCTCTTCAACTCGCTCACAATGGCCAGCGCATAGATCTCCCACCAGGTCGTCTCCGCCCAGCTGCCCGAGAAGGTCAGCACATACTGGCCCTCCTCATTTCGGAGGTCGTAACCAGGGAGGCTCAGAGATCGCAGAAACTCGATGAAGCCGGGACGGAAGATCCGTTCCTGCCCATAGAAGGTCGCGCCGGCGACCCAGATCAGCTCATTCGGTCGGAAGCGCAGCGTACGCACGTGGTCCAACTGCGCCCGCAGCTCCGCCTCCGGGATGATGTCGGCAAGCTTGAAGCGCCGGGTGCGGTTCATCAGGCCGAAGGTTACTGGCGTCGAGGCATAGTTCTCGAAGATGAACTGCCCCATAAGCAGCTTGTAGAAATCGGTGTCGAGCAAAGACCGGACGATCGGGTCGAGCCGGAAGCTGTGGTCGTAAGCGCGCTTGGAGAAGTCCATGTCAGTGTCTCATTTCCTGCCGGCGCGGCCTGTTCAACGTCTGGATGACCTGGAAGTGGTCGCTATAGAACGTCTCGCTTGCGAGAGGGTCGATGGTTCGCCCTACGCCTGCGCCGCGCGATCGACATGCTGAAGCTGCCAAAATCTCCTCCAGGGTCACTCGCCTTTTCGAGTACAACCGGCTCTTCGGCTCGTAAATGGACGGATACTACCCGTAGGAGTTGCATCACACGCTTGCTGACAATCTTGCTCCGGAAAAGGTAGTCGCATTAGTCCGGGAGATTACTCTTAGCGCCCGTACTCGGTGCCTCTGGAGGAAATTGGCCGCAAATCACTCCGTTCGCGTCCTGTACTGGGTCCGTCGGCCCTGGGCACAGCATCTTGGTTCGCATGAGCGTTGAACATCGGACGCAAACTGACGGCGCCGCATTCCGCTGGGCGGCTAGTCCTCGGAAGGCTTAGCCGCCGTTCGTTGCTGTTGACTGTGTGGGAATCAGATCGCAAGACCGGACATTGCGAAAGCGGGCATGCCGAAGGCATGTGGGATCGGCTCGGACGATCCACCCTGAGGACCATTGGAGTACTCTCGACCCAAAAGCGACATTTGCGTCAGATGCAAACTGGTTTTAACCGTCTCGACGGCCCGCTGGACAGGGTTGTTGCCACAATATGGCTCATAGCCAGCGCCTTACCTGTGACTTGTAGGAACGATACTGGTCACCGAAGGCCAACTCAAGACGACGCTCCTCCTCGGGAATTACATATCTGTCGATGATGACGGTGGCTGGTACGATCAAGATCAGCACCCACACGTTACTCAGCACCACACCGAGTCCAATGAAGAGGAGAACAAGGGCAACGTACGAAGGGTTCCGGGAGAATCTGTACAGCCCATCTGCGATGAAGACAGAAGGTGATTTCCGGACATCGAAGGTCGTATTCATGCGTCGAAATTTAATAAGGATGCTGGGCATTGCGAGAAGGGAACCAAAGATCAACAGACTTCCGGCGACGTATCCCAGATGACCTGGGATCGAAACCAGCGGCCAAATGGCATCCAAGGCGAGACCAGTGAGAAGCGCCACGAGGCAAATCAGCGGAGGCGGTGTTGTCTTGAGCTTTTCGGTAATAGCCATGGAATCCTGCTGATGTACACACGAGCGCGCCATGACGGAAATAAAATCCGTTGGGTTGCCGAGGAGCCTTGGCGTGGCCGTCCGGTTCTGGCCGACTTCCGACTGATCGGCGCTTCGCGACCCGCTTGCAGTTGCTCAGGCATGCCGGATTGTTTCTAGCGTGCGAGAACCAGATGCGTCGCTGCGTCCGTCGCGGCACGCTCGACGACGCGAAAGCCCAGTTCGCGCAGGTCCAGGCCGGCGAAGAGCGCTTCGCCTTGGCCCAGCACGACCGGCGCAAGAGCCAAGTGCATGAGGTCGATCAGCCCGGCCCGCAGATACTGCCGGACCGTGTCCACGCCTCCGCCGATCTTCACGTCCCTGTCGCCAGCGACGGCGCGCGCCTGTCTCAGTGCCGATTCGATCCCATCTGTCACGAAGTGGAAGGTGGTTCCGCCCTCGAGCTCGATCGAAGGTCGCGCGTGGTGGGTGAGGATGTAGGTCGGCGCGTGATAGGGTGGGTTGTCGCCCCACCAGCCCTTCCATGCTTCGTCGGGCCATGCGCCCCGGATCGGTCCGAACATGTTGCGGCCAAGGATGAACGCACCGAACCCTGCCATCGAGCGCTGCGCGTACTGATCGTCGACGCCAGTGGTTCCACCGTCCTCTCCGACCATGGCGCGGAAGGTGCGGGTCGGAAAGAACCACTGGAACAGCTCGGGCCCGCTCTTGCCCAACGGATTCGCCAGACTCTGGTCGGGCCCTGCGGCGAACCCGTCAAGGGAGACGCTGAAGCCTGCTACTCGGACTTTCGTCAATTTCATTCTCCTTTCGATTGGAATGTCTTGTCGGTTCGTCAGTCGCCTGAACGCGTAACCAGGTGCACAAGTTTCGAGCGTTTAGTCAACGCTCCGGCTGGTCCACTCCGCCCTGAACATCGAGAAGAGCACAAACTCATGCGATAGCTCGCATGTCGAACGAGCTCGCCTTTGTTTCGGCCTCGGCAGGGTTGTCAGATTCGAGGGCGATGCGGTTACCACTGGGTCATCACCAAGAATAGGCTGCCCGAAAGGCGACGATCACGACCGGCGGGAACTGGCCGAAAGTGCCCGGCGGGCCGGAGGAGGATTTTCGACCCTGAGCCGACGCTCGTGAATTCCAGGAGCGGTCACTACCGTAAGAGCGCATCGGACTGACACTACAAATTCAACAAATCGCGTTTCG
>DASWQQ010000025.1:0-1565 GCA_036403615.1 Candidatus Dormiibacterota bacterium
AACTTCATCGGCCGCCGCCCGAGAACAAAACGCCCCTCGCCGTGGGCAAAGATTGTGATACTATTCCTGTCATGTCAGAGGTCGCGTCTGAAGAGCTCATCCCGCTCGACACGGTTGCAACCGAGAGCGAGGTGGTCATCCTGCCCGACTTCCCGGCCCTGGTGGAAGGACGGCGTGTGTGGGTGACGGCGGTGCTCGAGAGGACTGCGGTGGTTGAACCCTCCCCCGGTGAACCAAAGGTGCTGGTGAACCGCAATCGCTGTCTCGTCAATCCCCGGGACATTCGCTTCGGCCACATCGCCGCCAGGTATGCGGCGCGGCGCGGTCGCGAAGCGGCCCGGCGGAACCGCGAAGCAGCCCAGGCTGCGCGGAGGCGCGCCGCCTAGAGCCGGCCCGTCTGGTAACATTTCACGCGCCGAACGAAGAGTCGGCGCTTTTTTTGTCTGCCCAGCCAGCGTCGGAGGTCGCACATGAGCCGCACCGCAGAACTAGTACCCCTCGCCAGCATCGTGCCGCCTCTGAACCACGAAGTCGCTGCGGGGTTCGATGCGGTAGTCGGCGGTGAGCCGGTACACGTGCGGGCGGTGCTGGAGCGGACCGTAGTCGTCGAGCACTCCAACGCCGAACGAAGCGTGGTGCGCAAAGAGCTCTGCATGGTCGAAGAGGGCGCGGTGCCGTTCATACCTGGAAATCCCAGCGCGGGAGTCGGGCCGCGGCAGTGGCGCCGCCTGCCTGGCAAGCCGCCCAAGTAGTTTCCTCGCCTCAGCCAGCAGTCGTATCGTGACTCCCATGAGGATTGCATGCGTGCTCACGAGCGGTTTCGAGGACAGTGAGTTTCGAGAGCCGTATGATGCCCTGCGCCAAGCCGGCCACGAGGTCGTCATCGTGGGCCTGGAGCGGGGCCAGAAGCTGGACGGCTCGAAGGGCAAGGAACACGGCGTAACCGTCGAGGAGTCGGTTGCCGAGGCAAAGCCAGAAGACTTCGACGCTCTGCTGATCCCCGGCGGCTACTCTCCGGACAAGCTGCGCGCCCATGACGCTGCCGTGGATTTCGTTCGAGCCTTCTTCGACGCCGAGAAACCGATCGCCGCGATCTGCCACGGTCCTCAGCTCTTCCTCACAGCCGGGACCTTCCGCGCACACCGCATGACCGCCTGGAAGACCATTCAGGGCGACCTCAGGCTGGCTGGAGCGGACGTGGTCGATGAGGAGGTTGTCACCGATCGCAACCTGGTCACCTCACGCCAGCCTCAGGACATCCCGGCCTTCATCCAGGAGACCTTGCGGCTCCTGCAGGTGCCCTCGCGGGCCTGATGACCCGCCTGCCAACCGCTGGGACTTCGGTGGTTCGCAGGCAATCCAGGGCGCAATTGGCGCAGAGTGAAACGGTGCAGATCGTTCAGCTGCCTGTTTCGTCGGTCCGGCCGGCGTCTTTAGCGGATCCCCGGCAGCTGAGTCAGGTTCTTTTCGAGACCGCCGGCCTGCTCGCAGAGTCGATAGAGTCCGGCGATCCCGAGTTCCGGGACGAGGTGATCGAGCTCGCCGTCCGTTCCCTCCGGGTCGCC
>DASWQQ010000026.1:0-6227 GCA_036403615.1 Candidatus Dormiibacterota bacterium
GTGCTTCTTCAGCACCGGACGCATCGCCAGGTCGGCAACGATCAGCGCCCGGGCGATGCCGTGCTGAACCGCCCCCGCCTGTCCGGACATGCCGCCGCCGTTTACCTTGGCGCTGACATTGAAACGCTTCTGGCTCTCAGTCAGTCTGAGGGGCTCGACCACCACCATCTCCAGCATCCGGCGACCGAAGTACTGGAGCGGCGGCTTGTCATTGACCATGATCGAGCCGTCGCCGGGATAAAGACGGACGCGAGCAACCGCGTTCTTGCGGCGGCCAGTCCCGTAGTAGTAAGTCTCGCTATCTGCCAAGGACTTCGATCTCCCCCTTTGCTCCAAACCGGATCGGTACCGGCCGCTGCGCCACGTGCGGGTGGGCCTCGCCGGCATAGACCTTGAGGCGGCTCAATTGCGCCTTGCCCAGCGTCCCGTGCTGGAGCATGCCCGCCACCGCGTGCTGAAACGGAAAGGTCGGCTGCCTGGCGACCGCGTCACCATAAGCTCTCTTCCGCAGCCCACCGGGATAACCGGTGTATCGGGTGTAGATCTTGTCTTCGATCTTGTTGCCGGTGACCCGGATGCCCTTGGCGTTGATAACGATCACGTGGTCACCCGTGTTCAGATGCGGCGTGTAGGTCGGCTTGTGCTTCCCCCGCAGAACTTTCGCCACGTTGGCAGCGAGGCGGCCGAGCGTCTGGCCGTCCGCGTCGATCAGGTACCACTCGGGCTTCAAATCCGAGGGCCGCGCGGTATACGTCTTAAATTTGCCCATCAGTACTCCACCGCGACCTGAACCAGGCCCTGCGCGGGCGCGGGCCGCAAACCAGTCGTAGCACCGTTGAGCAGCTCGTCTACCCAGCCTGGTGAGCGGCGCTGCCGGCCGACCTCGACCAGGGCGCCCGCGATCCGCCGCACCATGCCATAGAGAAAAGCGTCCGCGGCTACCGCGATCGTGACCCAGTCGCCCTCGGCGGTAACTTTCAGCCGGCGGACGTTTCGGATGGTGTGTCCACCGGGCCGGGGACTCCGGCCGAAGGCTCGGAAGTCGTGACGACCGATCAGCCTGTCAGCTGCCTGCTGCATCATCGAAATGTCGAGCGTCTCGCGCAAACCCCAGGCGTACTGGCGCTGATAGGCGCCCCGAGGCAGCGACTGCCGGATGCGGTAGGCGTAGTGCCTGAGCATGGCGGAGTAGCGCGCGTTGAACGCGGTATCTACCACTTCGGAATTTCGAACGGCGATATCCACTGGGAGGCGGCTGTTCAGGGCCATCGGGAGCTGCTCAACAGGAAAGGCACTCTCGAGCGGGAAGTTGACGCATTGCCCAAGCGCATGCACCCCGGTGTCGGTGCGCCCGGCGGCGGTCAGTTCCGGCCGCTCGCCGCAGATTGCCTCGATTGCGTCCCTGAGCTGACCGGCGACGGTCGGCTTGCCCGCCTGTTCCTGCCAGCCGTAATAGCGCGTTCCCTCGTACTCGACGAGAAGCTTGACGTTGCGCATCAGTCGACCAGCTCGACCAGGACCATCGGGGCGCCGTCGCCCAGCCGGGGCCCGATTTTCAAGACGCGGGTGTAGCCGCCCGGCCGGTCCTTCATCCGCGGCATCACCTTGGTGAAAAGCTTCTCGGTCACGGCGGGGTCTTCGACGAAGGCGTCCACCCGCCGGCGGGCGGCCACGTTGTCGATTTTGGCGGTCGTCATGACGGTCTCCACCCAGCGCCTCAACTCTTTACCCTTTGCCTCGGTTGTCTGGATGCGGCCGTGGTCGAGCAGGGCCGTGACCAGGTTGCGGCTCATCGCCTTGCGATGAGCCGTGCTCCGGCTGAATTTGCGCCCTGCTTTCTGATGCCGCATCGCCGCCCCGGTTAGACCAGTACCTTGGTCAGCTCTTCCTGGGTCAGGAAGCCGCGCTGGACCAGTTTCTCTTTGATCTCGTCGAGCGACTTGCGCCCGAAGTTACGCAGGCTGAGCAGGTCTTCCTCGCGAAGCGCGACCAACTGGCCCACCTTGGTGATCTCGTTCGCCTTCAGGCAGTTGAGCGCCCGAACCGAGAGATCGAGATCTTCGATCGGCACATCCGCCAGGCGGGACGAAACGTCGTTGCCTTTGGCGGTCGGCAGGTTTTCGATCTTTATGCTGTCAGTGAAGTGCGTGAAGAGGCCGAGGTGGCTGGTGAATTGCTTGGCCGCCTCACTGATCGCCTCATCGGGCTTGATCGTGCCGTCGGTCCAGACCTCGAGGATCAGCTTGTCCCAATCGGTCTCCTGGCCGACACGCGTCTTCTCGATCAGGAAGTTGGCCTTGACCACCGGGCTGAAGATGGCATCGATGGGAATTACCCCGATCGGCTGGCCTTCCTTCTTATTGCGGTCGGCCGGTACGTAGCCCTTGCCGCGCTCCACGGTGAGCTCCATGCGCAGGCGACCCTTGTTGCTGTCGAGCGTGCAGATGTAGAGGTCCTGGTTGACGACGTCGACGTCACTGGGCGCCTGGATGTCGGCGGCCGTCACCTGCTTGGGTCCTGTGACGTCCAGGGTCAGCCGAACCGGCTCGTCGGTGTACGAAGTCAGGTTCAGTCCCTTCAGGTTGAGGATGATTTCGGTGACGTCCTCCTTGACGTAGGGGATCGAGCTGAACTCGTGAGCCACGCCCTCGATCGATACCGAGGTTACGGCCGCGCCTTTCAACGTCGACAGTAGGACACGGCGAAGCGAGTTGCCGAGCGTGGTGCCGAAACCCGGCTCCAACGGCTCGATTTCGAACTTCCCGTAGCTGGTCGAATTTTCGATGCTTTTGACTTGCGGCTGGGCGATGTCGAACATGGTCCTCCCTGTTTATGAAAACTATCGTGAATAAAACTCGACGATCAACTGCTCCTGGATCGTCTGATCGATATCCTCGCGCGCCGGTTCACCGACGACCTTCGCGGTCAACTTATCGCGGTCGACGTCGAGCCAGGCCGGAACCGTCCGCTGTTCGCCCGCTTCGACGGCGGTCTTGATGCGCTCGATTTCCTTGCTCGGCTCGCGAACCGTGATAACGTCCCCGACTCGCACCGAGTACGACGGGATGTTTACCGTTCGTCCGTTGACGGCGAAATGTTTGTGACTGACCATCTGCCGCGCATCCCGGCGTGATGCCGCGAAGCCGAGCCGGTAGATGACGTTGTCCAGGCGCGTCTCGAGCAACCGCAGCAGGTTCAAGCCGGTGACCCCGGTCATCTTCGAGGCGCGGTTGAAGTAAAGACGAAATTGGCCCTCGAGCAGGAAGTAGATCCGGCGGGCCCGCTGCTTGGCGCGCAGCTGGATTCCGTAGTCGGACACCTTGCGGCGGCGCACCTGCGTATGCATGCCCGGCGGCATCGAGCGGCGCTCGAGCGTGCACTTTGTGAAGCACTTCTCTCCCTTGAGGAAGAGCTTGGTGCCTTCTCGGCGGCAGTGGCGGCAGACGGCGCCTTCGTAGCGAGCCATTTAGACCCTCCTCCGTTTTGGCGGCCGGCAGCCGTTGTGCGGGATGGGCGTGACGTCCGTAATGGCGGTGACGTCCAGCCCGGCGGCCTGGAGGGAGCGGATGGCGGCCTCGCGGCCGGCGCCCGGCCCCTTGACGAAGACCTCGATCTGCTTGAGGCCGTGCTCCATGGCGCGGCGCGCGGTCGCCTCGGCGGTGGTCTGTGCTGCGAAAGGCGTGCTCTTGCGGGAGCCCTTGAAGCCCTGGCTGCCGGCGCTGCCCCAGGCAAGCACATTGCCCTGGGCGTCGGTAAGCGAGATCACCGTGTTGTTGAAGGTTGACTGGATGTGCGCCTGCCCTACCGTGACGTTCTTCTTCTCACGGCGGCGGGTGCGGACGACTTTCTTTTTTGGCATTCCTTACTTCTTCTCTACCTTCTTCTTGACTCCAACCGTCTTGCGCGGGCCTCGGCGGGTGCGGGCGTTGGTACGAGTCCGCTGGCCCCGCACGGGCAGGCCGCGGCGATGACGCAGCCCGCGATAAGTGCCGATCTCAATCAGGCGCTTGATATTGAGTGCGATCTCGCGACGCAACTCGCCTTCCACCTTGGCTTCCTTGTCCAGGACGTCGCGCAGGCGGCCGATCTGCTCATCGTTCAGGTTCTTGACCCGCATGTTGGGGTCGACGTTGGCAATGGTCAGCACGCGACGAGCGGTGTGGGGGCCGACGCCGAAGATATAGGTGAGCGCGATCTCCACGCGCTTTTCGCGCGGGATGTCGATTCCAGCTATACGCGCCATTCGGTTATCCCTGCCTCTGGTTGTGCTTCGGCGTGACGCAGATGACCCGCACCTCGCCCTTGCGCTTGATGACCTTGCACTTCACGCATATCTTCTTTACCGACGACCGCACTTTCATTCTTCAATCTGCCTTTTTGACGATCCGACCACGGCCCGGATCCAGCGGTGACACCTCGACACGGACGCGGTCACCCGGGATCACCCGGAGAAACCGAAGCCGCGCGGCCGGCGCCACGTGAGCCACGATCCTGTGTCCGGTTTCGAGTTCGACGCGGAAGAGCGCGTTGGGCATCGGCTCTACCACCCGTCCGACGACATCACCCGGCATCAGCAAATGCCCATGCCAGTGTCGCCGGATTTCCGGCACACGAAGGAACAGCATAACAGATAGGGCGCCCGTTGATTTCCGACCGGAGCTTCACGCTCGCGCCCGGGGAGTCGCACCGTCCCGGACTACCGTTAGCACCTCTGGACCGTCCGTGGTGATGGCTACCGAGTGTTCAAAATAGGCCGAAAGCTTATGGTCGGTTGTGACCACCGTCCAGCCGTCCCCGAGCAGCGCTACATCGGGGCTACCGGCGTTGACCATCGGCTCGATCGCCAGCACCATGCCCGGCTTGAGCAGCGGCCCGCGGCCGGCGATGCCGAAGTTGGGTACCTGTGGATCCTCGTGCATATCACGACCGATGCCGTGCCCGACGAACTGCCGCACAACCGAGAAGCCGGCAGTCTCCACGTGCTTCTGGATCGCAGCGCTGATATCGCCGATGCGGTTGCCCACCTGCGCCTCGGCAATACCGATGTCGAGCGACTCGCGGGTGACATTCAGCAGGCGTTGCGCTTCGGTCGAAACCTTCCCGATCGGGACGGTCAGACCCGCGTCGGCCCAGAAGCCGCGGTAAATCAGGCCGGCGTCGAGGCTCAGCAGGTCGCCCTCGCGCAATTTGCGGTTGGTTGGAATCCCGTGAACCACCTGGTCGTTGACCGAGGTGCAGATGTTGTTCTGGTAACCCTGGTAGCCGACGAACCCTGGAATGCAACCCCGCCCGCGGATGAACTCCCCGGCGTCACGGTCGAGGTCGAGCAGCGTCACGCCAGGCCGGGCCATGGCCTGTAGCCGTTTCAGTGTTTCGGCCAAAATGGCGCCCGCCTCGCGCATCAGCTCGATCTCGCCGGCCGACTTGTAGATGATCATCGCGGCCGTACCCCATCGAGGCGGTCTGCCAGCCGGCGCGTGATGTCGGAGCGCACCTCTTTGACCGGCATCTGGCCGTCTATGTTCTCCAGCTTGTGCTGCGCCGAGTAGTAGTCGATCAAGGGCGCTGTGTGCTTGAGGAATACGTCGATCCTGCGAGCCACGATCTCGGGCTGGTCGTCGGTGCGCTGGTACAGCTCCCCTCCATCGATCGTGCACCGAGGCAGGTTGCCCGCCTGCTCGGGAGTGAAGTTATAGACGGCGTCGCAGGTCCGACAGCTGTAGCGGTGGGAGAGCCGGTCGATCAGTACCTGGCGGCTGACCCGCAGGTAGATCACGGCATCGATCTGCCGCCGAATCTCGGGGAGCATGGCGTCGAGGGCCTCTGCCTGGGCCACGGTCCGGGGGAAGCCGTCGAGGATGAAACCCTCACCGGCATCGGATTTCTGAAGCCGGTCACGGATGATGTCCACCATCACCTGGTCCGGGACCAGCTCACCCCGGTCCATGTAGCCCGTCACCTGGTCGCCCAGAGCCGTGCCGGCACGCCGCTGCGCCCGCAACATGTCGCCGGTCGCGATCGCGGGGATTCGGTATCGCTCGATGAGGTAGGCGCTCTGGGTGCCTTTGCCCGCGCCGGGCGCGCCGAAGAGGATCAGGTTCATGGCATTACGAGGCGAGGAGACCTCGCTACTTTATGAATCCCTTGTACTGACGCATGATCAGCTGCGTCTCGATCTGCTTCATGGTGTCGAGCGCCACGCCGACCACGATCAGGATGGCTGTGCC